>NZ_JAQMIL010000105.1:0-22179 GCF_029990105.1 Bradyrhizobium sp. Arg237L
GCGAGCGCAGCGAAGCAATCCATCGCGCCGCGTGTGGAGGCATGGATTGCTTCGCTGCGCTCGCAATGACGAGGATAGAGCGGCGCACTTGCACCTATCCCCTCACCCTGAGGAAACCGCGCGGCGGTCGTCTCGAAGGGCGAGGCCACTGGCGGGGCCTCATAGTTCTCCGAGCGATGCGCAGCATCGTCTCGAGACGCGCGGAGCCTGTCATCGGGCCGCGCCTTGCGCGGACCCGTTGGCGCTCCTCACCATGAGGGGCGACATTGACGTTCGCCCCGGATGGCGCCGGTGGCGGGAGCTACGCCGGGCGGAATCCCGCCTGCTCCAACGCCGCGCGGCTTTCGTCCGAGGCGAGCGCCTCGAGAAAAGCCTGCACGGCCGGGCGATGCTTGCGCGCCGTCACCAGTGCGAAGTCGTAATGCTCCTCTGCCAGCGGAATGAAGCCGAGTCCGGACGCATGCGCGACCGGCGCGATCGTCATACCCCAATCGGCGCGATGCTGGGCGACGGCGGCGGCGACTGCGTTGTGCGAGCGCGGCTGATTCCAGTAGCCGTCGGGACGCGCGCCGCCAAGCAAACGGTCGATCAGGATGCGCGTGCCGGCGCCCTGGTTGCGGTTGACCATGATGCAGGCGGAATCGACGAGCGCGGCGCGCACCGCATCCTGTGCCGACAGACCTTCGAAACGTCGGTCACCCTTGCGGAACACGATGCCCTGCATCCGCCGCCAGCCCGGCACGAGTTCGAGCCCATCGGCGAGATAGGGCACATTGTAGGTCTCGCTCTTCTCGTCGAACAGATGGATCGGCGCAAGATCGCATTCGCCGCGCTTGGCCGCCGCGAGCCCGCCAAGGCTGCCCACCGCGATCGAGCGCACCGAGAGCCCGGCACGCGCGAGCGGCGCGGTGACGAGATCGAGCCCGGTGCAATGGCTGCCGACGATGACAAGGTCAGGCACGCGCACGTGTGGCGTGAACAGCGTCACCTCGGCTTCCGTGCCGGCCGGCATCTGATCGGCCAGCGCGTCGATCTTCAGGAAGCCGTCGGCCTGCGCGAACGAAGTGATCGCGCCGGAGCCCTTGCCGGAGGGATAGGCGATCAATCCGTCCGCGCCTTCGACCAGCGACACCATGACGAATTCGGTGCGGCCGAGCTCGGAGGCGATCCGCACCGGCACCTTTGCCGTCACCTTCGCATCCGAGCGCGGCGGCAGGCCCGCCATCCGCCGCAGCACCGGCACGATCATGTCGTGGAAGGTGAACATCGCCGAGGTCGGAAATCCCGGCAGGATCACCACCGGCTTGCCGTCGCACACCGCAAGGCACAGCGGCTTACCCGGCTTCAGCGCCACGCCATGCGCGATGATGCCTGGCTTGCCGAGCCGCGCGATGATGCGATGGGAGACATCGCCCGCGCCTTTCGATGTGCCGCCGGAGAGCACCAGCATGTCGCCGCCAGCGAGCGCCTTGCGCATGGCGGCTTCGAGCTGCGCTTCGTCGTCGGCAATGGCGCCGACGAAGACGGCATCGCCGCCATTCTCGGAGATCGCTGCGGTGACGATGGCACCGTTGGTGTCGTAGATCGCAGCCGGACGCAGCGGCTGACCCGGCTGCACCAATTCGTCACCGGTGGAAAGAATGGCGACGCGCGGCCGTCGTGCGACGCCGACCTCCGCGATGCCGCAGGCAGCGAGCATGCCGATCTCACGCGAGCCGATGATGGTGCCGGCGCGCAGCAAGGTTTCGCCGCGCGCGATGTCGGAGCCGGCGTAGGACACGAATTGTCCGGGCGAAGCGGCACGGCGGATCTCGATCGCGCGCTGGCCTGCGGGTTGCGTATGCTCGACCATCACGATCGCGTCGGCGCCGCGCGGAACGGGTCCGCCGGTCGCGATCGAGGTTGCCGTATCAGACAGTACCGGCCGCGTGGGCGCGGTGCCGCAGGCGATGACCTCGTCGTTCAGCACCAGCCGCACCGGCGTAGCCTCGCTGGCCTGCGCAAGATCGGCGGAGCGCACCGCAAAGCCGTCGACATTGGAGCGGTCAAACGGCGGCACGTCGATCGGCGCGACGACATCGTTGGCCAGCGCGCAGCCGAGCGCCTGCGCGAGCGGTCGTGTTTCGCTGGCGACTGCCCTCGGAAACAACGCAGCCTCGAACCGCGCAACCGCCTCCTCGCGCGACAGGATGGTCAGGAACTGGTCCTGATCGAAATTGCCGCGGTCCTTCGCAGATGTATTGGTCATGTCGGAACTCATTCCCGCAACATATAAGCATCGATCGGCATGCCCGCAGCAAATCCTTCGGAACCGCCGGGCACCACCAGAAAGGCCTCCGCGCGCGCGATCGCATCAAACGAGAGCTCGCCCACCGCAAGCGGCCTCCATGCATCGCGCTGCCGCTCCAGCAGCACGAACTCGGCAATGCCGACGAGCGATGCGATCTTGCGCGACAGCGGCAGCGACAGTGCCTTCCTCGGCTGCCGTCCGGTCAGCCGATCGAGCACCGGCAGCGCCAGCGCCCACCACGCTGCAAACGCCTGGTCCGGCGCGCCGGGCAGCGCGACGACCGGCGTTGTTCCGATACGGCCGACCGCCGCGGTGCGGCCGGGCTGCAGGGCGATGCCATGAGCGATGACCTCGCCACGCACGGCGAGCGCAGTCACCACCGCATCGGTGCGGCCGACGCCGCTGCCGCCGATGATCACCAGGAGATCGCAGGCCGCATCTTCAAACGCGGCAACGATCGACCCGACATCACGCGCCCCCGCCTCCCGGCTGATAACCTCAGCGCCGGCGGAACGTGCGCTCTCCGCGACCAGCTTGGCGGTCACTGTGGCGCCGGGAATGTTGACGATGTGCAATCGCGGCCGTCGCACCTTGAGCCGCTCGATCCCTGCGACGCGCGCGACAAGAAGATCGCGCGGCAGCACACGTCGTCCCGCCTCGGCAATGAGGCTCCCTTCGGCGATGTCCTGGCCCTTGCGTCTGACGCCCTGCCCCGGGATCGCTTCCGCAAGCACCTGCGCAATCGGCCCGGCCGCCTCGACCAGGTCGGCATCGAGCACGCAATCGCAAGCCGAAGGCATGGCGTCACCGGCTTCGACCCAGGCGGGCGCCGCAGCCAATGGCAACGGCGAGTACGAGGAAGCGCCGACCAGATCATTGGCGCGCAGCGCCCAACCATCGGTGGCGGCAACATCATGCGGCGGACGCGCCGGCAGCGGGGGCATCTCGGCCGCGATGCAGCAGAGCGCGTCCGGAAGCGGCAACTCGATTGGCTGCACCGGCTCAAGCCCGTGCAGGAGGGAGCTGAGCGCGGTTTCCAGTGGCGTGAGCGAAGCCGGCAGGCGCTGGGTCGGAACCATGGCCGGCCTGTCTACTGTATCGGCTGCGAAATAAACAGGTGCTGCCGGATGTTCCTGCTCCGAAAGGACGCGTTGACGCCGACCCCAAACCGGTTGCAAAGAAACCAATTCAGCCGGGTTCACGTCCCGGAACAAGCAATAACGGCCAATGCGCCGGTCCAGGGAGGGAGACAAGAATGTTCGGCATAACGTTCGGTAAACCATTTTCCATGCTCGGCGCGCTAGCCGGCGCCATGCTGGCTTCGACGGCGGCGCTGGCGCAAATCTCCGACGACGTCGTCAAGATCGGCGTGCTCACCGACATGAACGGGCCGGCGTCGACGCCGACGGGACAGGGCTCGGTCACCGCGGCGCAGATGGCGATCGACGATTTCGGCGGCAAGGTGCTGGGCAAGCCAATCTCGGTGATCGTCGGCGACCATCAGCTCAAGGCCGATATCGGCTCCAGTATCGCGCGGCGCTGGTACGACGTCGATCAGGTGGATTTGATCGTCGACGTGCCGGTCTCCGCAGTCGGGCTCGCCGTGCAGAACGTCGCCAATGAGCGGAAGCGGCTGTTCATCACGCATTCGACCGGAGCGACCGATTTCCACGGCAAGTTCTGCTCGCCCTATGCCATGCAGTGGGTGTTCGACACCAGGGCGCTCGCAGTCGGCACCGCGCAGGAGGTGGTGAAGCGCGGCGGCGATAGCTGGTTCTTCATCACCGACGACTATGCGTTCGGGCACTCGCTCGAGAAGGACGCCGCGAGCGTCGTCACCAAGAACGGCGGCAAGGTGCTGGGCTCGGTGCGCCCGCCGTTTGCGACGCCGGATTTGTCGTCCTTCGTGCTGCAGGCGCAGGCCTCGAAGGCCAAGATCATCGGTATTGCCGGCGGCCCGCCGAACAACATGAACGAGATCAAGACCGCCGGCGAGTTCGGCGTGTTCAAGGGCGGCCAGCAGATGGCAGCGCTGCTCGCGCTGATCACCGACATCCATTCGCTGGGACTGCCGACTGCGCAAGGCCTGTTGCTGACGACGTCGTTCTACTGGGACATGGATGACAAGACCCGCGAATGGTCGAAGCGCTATTTCGCCAAGCTGAACCGGATGCCGACGATGTGGCAGGCCGGCGTCTATTCCTCCGTGATCCACTACCTGAACGCGATCAAGGAGACCGGCACCGACGATCCGCTGAAGGTCGCGGCCAAGATGCGCGAAAAGCCGATCGAGGATTTCTTCGCCCGCAACGGCAAGCTGCGCGAGGACAATCTGATGGTTCACGACCTCTGGCTCGTGCAGGTGAAGTCGCCGGAGGAATCGAAATATCCGTGGGACTACTACAAGATCCTCACCAAGATTTCCGGCGAAGACGCGTTCGGCCCGCCGGACCCGGCGTGTGCGCTAGTGAAGAAATGAGGTGGGCGAATGGGGAGTAGCGAATGGCGAATGGGGGAAGGCGGCGCGTGGTTATCCATTCGCTACTCGCTATTCGCCATTCGCCTCTCACTTCGCCACTCCGATCTCGCGAAAATACTTCAGCACACCCGGATGAATCAGCTCGACATTCGGCGCCGCCGCCACCGTGCTCGCCGCCGTCGTCTCGCAGGCCTGCGCCAGCTTCCTGCAGAACTCGCCTTCGATTCCATGCAGCGTCTTCGCCAGCCGATAGGCGACCTCGTCGGGCAGGCTTTCGCGCACGAGGATGAAGCTCCACGAGCCGACGGAGGCGATCGCTTCCGTCTGCTTCGGATAGCTGTTCGCCGGGATCGTCAGCGGCTTCAGGAAGGTGTGCTTGGCGCGGATGCGCGCGATCTCTTCCGCACTCGGCGCGATGAAGCGCGCGCCGGTGGGGCTTTCCGCCATCGCAGCAAAGCCCGGCCAGCCGACACCGGCCCCCCAGAGCGCCGCGGCGCGGCCGTCCTGCACCATGGCCGGCCCGTCGCCGGCGCGATCGAGATAGATCGACTTGAAGTCCTCGTCCTGCTTCAGCCCGATGCCATCGAGGATATAACGCGACAGGATCGGCAGGCCCGAGCCCTTCGCCCCAAACGCAACCGGTTGGCCGACGAGGTCGCGGATCGTCCGATACGGGCTGTCGGCCCGCACCACGAACATGCCAGGGCTCGAATACATCGCGGTCAGGATCTTGAGCTTGGTTGCGGGCCGGCCGATGCCCATGAAGGCTTCATAAGCGGGCTCGCCGGCCACCGTCGCGATGTCGAGTTGCCCGGCTTCGAGCAGCGGAATGTTCTCGTTCGAGCCCTTGGTATTGCGCGGCTCGATCGAGAGGCTCGGATCCGCCGCGTTCATGACTTCGGCAAAGGCATTGCCATAGAGCGGGAAACCGCCGCCCGGCGTCGCCGTCCCCAGGCCGATCGTGGTCTTGGAAATGGTCTTGCCTCCCTCCTGTGCGGCCGCGCTGCCGGTGAGTAGGACAACGGCGCAAACCGTCAAAGCTATTTTCATGTGGCGACCTCCAACATCCCCGGCGCGAGATTGATCGATCTTTATGCTGCAGAGGTTGTAGGCAAGGCCGGAATTTTATGAAAGCATGGCCGCAACGGTAACAAGAAAATGACGAGGAAACATAATGCTTCGCTTTTTGCGTGCGACGTCCCTTGGTTTGATTTGCCTTTTGAGCCTTGTCGCCCCCTCCTCCGCCGCCGACTATCCAAACCGCCCGGTGCGCTGGCTGATCGGATTTGCCGCCGGCGGGCCGGTTGACATCGTCGCCCGCATCATGAGCCAGTGGCTGTCGGACCATTTCGGTCAGCAATTCGTGGTCGAGAACCGCACCGGCTCCGGCGGCAACATCGCGGCCGCCGCCGCGATCAATTCGCCCGCCGACGGCTACACGCTGCTGTTCGTTGCGCCCAATAACGCGATCAGCACCTCGCTCTACAAGAAGCTGCCCTATGATTTCCTGCGCGACACCACCCCGGTCGCCAGCATTATGCAACTCACCAACATGCTGGTGATCTCCAACGCGATGCCGGTGAAAACCGTCCAGGAGTTCATCGATTACTGCAAGGCCAATCCGGGCAAGGTCTCCTATGCGTCGTCGGGCAACGGCACCTCGGTGCACATGTCGGCGGAACTGTTCAAGGCGATGACCAAATGCGAGATGCAGCACGTGCCCTATCGTGGCTCGGCGATCGCCTTTCCGGATATCATCTCCAACAAGGTGCAGTTGATCTTCGACAACCTGCCATCGGCGCTGGAGCAGGCGCGCGGCGGCAATGTCCGCGCGCTCGGCGTCACCTCGCCAAAGCGCTGGCCGAGCGTGCCTGACGTCCCCGCCATCGCCGAGACCGTGCCGGGCTTCGAATCGGTCGGATTTTACGGCATCTCGGCGCCGAAAGGCACGCCACCGGAGGTCATCGAGATCCTTAACAAGGCGGTCGGCGAAGCGCTGAAGGATCCCAAGCTCGTCGCCCGCCTGGCCGAGGTCGGCGGCATCCCCAAGCCGATGACCCCCGCCGAATTCGGCAAGCTCGTCGCCGACGAAACCGAGAAATGGCGGAAAGTGGTGGAATTCGCCGGGGTTTCGGTGGACTAGAGGCGCCGGGATTGCCCGATCGCCCCTCACCCTGTAAACGGACCCGGCACCGTTGCCGGCCCACGGATTGTGGCGGCTCGTGGCGGGGCCTGTAGCTCAATGGTTAGAGCCGGCCGCTCATAACGGTCTGGTTGCAGGTTCGAGTCCTGCCGGGCCCACCAAGGAAATCAAAGAGTATCGGTTCGCAGCGGGCCTGACTCCGATTCGCGCGATCTGACTCCGACGTTGCCACATAGGTTTGGAGTGGAGCTGGTACCGTGTCCCGGCCGATGTCTTCAATGATTAGAAGTGAGCGCTCATAACTGCCTAGTTCCAGGCTCCAATCCAGGCGCCCCGTTTTTGCGTAGTACAATTATGCGGACACTTTGAAAACGACTCGATTTCCGCTTTAAGAACGAATCGATTTCGTTTTGAGAACGACTCGATCGCAGATCCCGCTGATACTTCTCGTAAATTCCGCCTCGTTTTTTTTCGCCGATTTTTGAGCTCGAAAAAAGTGAGGGGGGTCAAATCAGCTTCTTTGGGTCCCCAGATGCCTGCATATCCCCGCTCCAACGGCCTCGCGAGGAAGCCATGAAGCAGCCACCGACGAAGTTCGTCTTCCATGAGCAAGAGGTCGGCGACGTCAGCTTTCGTGCGATGGTGGAAGCCCGTCGCGTTGTTCTTCACATGGAGAATTCGAGCGGCCGCGAGTCCAGTGTGGACCTCATTGGACAGGCATTCGCTCTGCCTTGCCTTTGCTATTCCGAAGCAGGCTGGCAGCGCCGCGGAAGCCATTCCGGTCCGCCGGGCTGGGCTGTTTGCCACGACACAGCGCTTGAGCCCCGGATGTTTCTCGGGCACCCTCACAGCGATGACGTGCGGCTTCTGGCGCACGAGTTCGGGCTGCATCGCGGAGATTTCCTCGGCCATCAGGTGGCGTTCAAGGATTCCATCGCTGGCCAGACTTTAAAGCAGATCATGCTCCATGATCCCATCCGCGCGGCGCTCTTCCGGAAGGCCGACGCATCGCTCGACAATTGGGCCGAGCAGGTCGTTTCCGAGGAGCCGGCGCGACCCTGTCGACTGGCGATATGAGGGGACTCCGGCTTCGAAGGCCTTAGACGAAGTGAGTAATCCTCTGGCGCAGGGGCGGTGGTCGACATCTTCTCAACCCAAGGTCATGCCTGCTATATCCGGCACCGCATACCGGAGGAGTCGATGAGAAGCGCTGCCATTCGGATCCAGGAACTCGATGACAGCCAGCTTGAGGAGTTCGTAGATCTTTGGGCGAGCCAAAAGTCGAAGCTATACGTCAGCGTGGAGCGGGTCGGCGGCGCCAACGATAAGGGCCGAGACGTCATCGGATTCTAACCCTCCGCCGACACGAAGGCGAATGGCACCTCTACCAGTGCAAACGGAAGACGCTGGGATCGAAACTCGGGCTTTCAGAGGCGCTGCTCGAACTCGGAAAGGTCTTCTACCATCATTCCGAGGGCGCTTACGCGACGCTCCCAACTAAGATCGTTTTCGTTTCGCCGAGAGGCATTGTCGGCCCGTTAATGACCTTGCTTCAAAATCCTTCGACGATAGCCGGAGCGCTAATCGGCAACTGGGATAACTACTGCAAAAACAAGATCACGAACGTGCCGGTGCCCCTCACGGATCGATTAAAGGCCCTGATCGACGGATACGACTTCGTCAACGTCGAGTATCTAACGGCGCCTTTGATCGTCAAAGATCCGGCCGCTCGCGCGGCTCTGATCAAGGTTCTCGGTCTGATCCCGGATGAAGCCCCGCCGGGCGTCGCCCCCGTCTCCATCCAGCCCGAGGAACTCGAGTATGTCGACCAGCTTCGCCGGGTGTACAACGAGGCATCGGGAAGCGAAATTCAGACGGCCGACGAGATCCTGCGGCATCCGGAGCATGCCCAACATTTTCTCGATCAGCGCACGCGCTACTTTGATGCCGAGCATTTTCAGCGCTTCCACCGCGACAGCTCACCTCCGGAAGCGTTGGCGGCTTTCCGTGAGGACGTCTATCATGGCGTCATCGACGTCCACCGTCAGCGTCACCCGAGCAGTCTCGAACGACTGGACGCCGTTATGCGACACGCGTCGAGGTTGCCCGCTGGTCTGATCGGCCGCGTCGTACTGCGTGCCCGTCAAACAGGGGATGTGCCACCACCTGGCTAACGAGGGACGAATGAAATGGATTCCGTAGAGAGCTTCGGAAAACTGTTCAATTCCCCCTGGAGGCGGGGATCAGGGCCGTCGTAGTGCTGGAAAAGCTGCGTCCGGAAGCCGCCGATCTCGCAGAGATGGTGCTTTTGGATCACGTGGTGGTCCACACTGCTGATATCGAAGGGCCGCCGAGTCTACATCCAGACCTATCCGATCGCAAGGGCGAGCTTCTCGTCAGGCGGCGTCTCGTCGAGAGGAGCCTTGACCTGATGCGCCGCTGCCATCTCGTCGATCAAGAAATCACCGACCAAGGAGTTCTGTATCGAGCTTCCGACGAGGCTGCCGGTTATATCGAGCTTTTGGAAACGCACTATTCCCAGAAGTTGAAGGACTGCGCCGATTGGATCGCGCTTCAGGTAAGGTCGGTCGGCAAACATCAATTCAAAAATTTCGTGCGCACCCAGATCGGAGATTGGACCGAGGCGTTTAGCACGACTAGCGGAACCTCCCTTCAGGGATAATGAGGGATGGGGGTCGCGCGCTTCATCATCCGTCGGCTGGCCGTAACGGGACCGAAGGTCCCGACGGCCGAACTGCTGTTCGCGGATGGCGTCAATGTCATTTGGGGCGCGTCGAACACGGGAAAATCGTTTACAGTCAAGCTTCTCGATTTCATGTCGGGCGCAAAGCCGAAAATGCTGCCCAACATCAATCAGCGACAAGGTTACAACAAAGCCTGGCTTGACCTGATCCTGCCGACATCTGGCCAAGTCACTCTCGTGCGCGCGCTCGCCGGCGGTAGCTTCGGACTGTACAACCATTGGGTCCAGCCTGACACCAAGGAAGAAGCGACGCGCACGCTTTCACCGGAACACAAGGGGAAAGACAGCCTTTCTGGGTTTCTGTTGGCAGAAATCGGCATCGCCGACAAATCTATTTCAAAGACGCAGCACGCCGCGAAAGTCGCATTCTCCTTCAGACATTTTGTCCCCTACCTCTTGACCGAGGAAACGGACATGATGGGAGAGTGGCCTCCGATCCGAATTTCGGACTTTAACAGCGACACGTTGGATAAGAATGTCCTGAAATTCATTGCCACCGGCATCGATGATTCCGCCGTCATCGAGACGCCCAGTCCCGATGCCCAGAAGTCCATCAACTCCGGCAAAGTTCAGGTGGTCGAAGAGATGCTCGCGACCGCAGAGCAAGAGCTCAACCGCGAGTATCCCGACCCATCCGACCTGGAAAATCAGCTTGCGAAACTTGATAAGGCCACCGACGAGCTCCAGTCGACTTTGGTCCAGCGCCAAAACGAACTGGATCAACTGCGGCTTGATCGACGGTTCATTGTCGACTCGATAGCCGAAACCCAAGAGCGGCAGACCGAGCTCGCACTCTCTCTCGAACGCTTCTCCGTGCTGAAAAATATCTACGACAGTGACGTCGAACGGCTGTCGTCGCTCGAAGAAGGCGGCGCGGCCTTGATGGCCACCGCTCACCGGCCGTGCCCGCTCTGCGGAGCAGATCCCGAGCATCAACGACACGCCCACGGCTTCGAAGAAGTGGAACGAGCGCAACGAGCCGTGCGAGCCGAAATCGCGAAGATCGAACTCGAGCGATCCGACCTGATGAAGGCAACTTCTTCTCTGCGGGTCGAACAGGAAGGCCTCGCCCGCCGTGAAGAGCGATTGACGCGGGACCTGCAGTCCGTAGACGACCGGGTTGCCGAGGCGCGGCCTCGTGAAGCGGCCAGCCGATCCAGTTACGAGGAGCTGGCCCGCACGCGAGACAATGTGCAAATGGGCCTCTCACTGGCGAGGCGCGTTGAGGCACTTAGGCAACGAAAGGGCGAACTGGATTCGTTCAGGGCGACCAAGATCCCGAAATCGGAAATCAATGTCGGCGTCGGTAGCGCCGTTGGGCATGAGATTGCGATGGCAGTGCAGTCAGTATTGCGCGCCTGGCACTTCCCGGGAGATCCCAGCGTATCATTCGACGATGCCACGCACGACATCTTGGTGAACGGCCAAGACCGCCGCGCGAATGGAAAGGGCGTTCGCGCACTTTTCAACGCCGCCTTCAAGATCGGCCTGCTGGACTATTGCAGGCAGAAGCAACTGCCTCACCCTGGCGTCCTGGTGCTCGACAGCCCCTACTCACGTATCGCCA
This sequence comes from Bradyrhizobium sp. Arg237L, assembly GCF_029990105.1. Taxonomy (NCBI): domain Bacteria; kingdom Pseudomonadati; phylum Pseudomonadota; class Alphaproteobacteria; order Hyphomicrobiales; family Nitrobacteraceae; genus Bradyrhizobium; species Bradyrhizobium sp. Arg237L. The sequence continues at coordinate 11,244 of NZ_JAQMIL010000105.1, forward strand.
GGGACAGAAGTCGCGTCACGGGGAGCTTTCCGAAGATGAGAAGGCAATCGCGGCCAGCGGTGTGAAGGAACGCTTCTTCATTTACTTGAAGGAAAAGAGCGCCGAGGCTCAATTCATCATCATCGAGAATGACCCGCCGCCCCCTTCTGTCGCAGACTACGCCACAATCTATTCTTTTGTAGGCAACGAGGGAGAGGAAGGTCGAAAGGGATTTTTCTGATCGACGATCTTAGGATCCAGCGCCTCCTGCTCGAGGTGACGCACGTCCGATCCGTACGCCAACCACTCCGCCAGCTCGCGGATTGCACTGTCGGACTTCGCGATCGAGGCCAAGCTCGGATCCGCATCTGCCGGCTGGCCGGATCTCTCAGCCAGCTCCTTGGTCATCAGGTGCGGACGCGGTCCGCGGGGCAGGTTTTCCTCCAGGTATCTGAAAATGCGCACGCCGCCGGCGTCCACGTCGCCCCAGTGAAGGAACGGCACCTCGGCCGGCACGAAGGTCAGGACCTTCGATAGAAGCTCGATGAGGCCCGCCGCCGGGAAGCCGCCTGTGTACACGACCAGGCTGCCGTCCTCGATCTCGCGGACCTGCCTATTGAAACTGGCATAGTTCTCGACCGTGAGGATCGCCGCCGGCACCTGAAGCAGCGAGAGTTGCGGCAGCATCTCCGGATGAATCGACGCGAACGGCCTGGCGCGACCATCAATCAGAGGACCGCCGGCGCCTACCACGGCAACGGGCCCTTTCAGGTGAACAGGGTGACCAAAGCGCTCCAGCCCGATGTGCGCCCATACCACATCCACCGCTGCGCTGGGCTGCCCGATCCGCGCGCCGAGAACGGCGGCGAGCCGCGAAGCGTGCCGATCGAAGGCCTTCGTGTCGTTCGTCGCCTTTTGGGAGAACGTTCGCGCGTCCAGTCCCCGGGCCTCCTGCCGCGAGATGGACGCCAACAGCGTGAAGAACTCCCTGGCGGAATCGGCCTGGCCGGCCGTCAGGCGATAGGCGGCCTCGCCGCGCGCCCACCTAGCCGCCATCTCGTCTAACAGGGTAGCAAGCCACGGTTCTCCGGTCGCTGCAACCGGAAGCAATTCGTCCCTGACGCGTTGCGCGACCGCCGGCGCGGTCGGGCGACCAAGATGCCTGGCGAGCAGTTCCGGGTTTAGGACACGGACCCGCTCGATCAGGTGGCTCCGGTCCCTCTTGCCTCGCTCCATTTCGACGGCGCCGAACCTCGCCGCCGCGGCCATCTGGTCGTGAAAACGGCTCACCTGCTGCGCGGTCGAGAGCCTGTCGTACTCCGGAGCTGCGGAAGCCGGCCGCGAGCGGTCGGGATTGCGCTCGCTCCGCTCCAGCAATCGTTCGAGGAATTCGACGCCAGCGTCCGCTTTACGAACGTCGGTCATTCCGCGGCCTGGTCCTGCGGGACAGCCGCAGCCTTCTCAGCGGCGATCAACTCGGATTTGAACACGTCGAAGCCCTTACGGTACGGATCGATTGCAACGATCGCGTCGCGCGCCTTCTCGGTCAGGAATTCGGTGTCAATCATCACCTGGTTGCCCAGCCGGTTCACGTTGACGACGGTGTCGACCACTTCCATGAACACGTGGCGCTTTTCGTCGGGGGTGGCCAGCATGACCTGGAGCCCGAGATCCCGCATGAATTCAGAGCACTGACCGATCGCCTTCGTATCCAATCGATTGAAGGCCTCGTCGAAGATTGCGAGGGACAGCCCGCTCTCGCCGGTACGCCGGTTCTGGTACGTGGCGGCCAGCGAGGCACCGATGGCGATGTAGAAGGGCAACTGCCCTTCACCGCCGGATCCCGTGCCCGCGCGGCTCGTCAGCGAAGAGCGGATCTTCCCGTCGGCATCTTGGATGTAGAGTTCGAAGTTGAAATACTTGCGCGGATCCTCGATTTCTTCGGTCCGTGCCTCCGGATTCGACAGAATCTCCTCGATCTGGCGGACGGCCCGCATCATGGGGGTGTTCGCGTCCTCGCTGCGATCCCCGAAGAGCGGTAGATTGAACTCCGGCTTTCGGGATTCCTCGACGAGCTCGATCATGTCGACGTGGGTCGGCGCCTCCAACGCCTTGAACGAGTAGTAGTCGCGCCCGTGGAACTGTCGATCCTTCAGGTGACGGTTGAGCTCGCTCAAGGTGGATTTGATGCCGGTGAAGGCGTCGTCGAGCCGGTGAAGGAGGTCATCCCTGAACGCCGACGTCATCTCGGTCGCGGCATTACGGCACTTCTCTTCGTACTGGACCAGTTCGTGCCCGTCTAGGCGCTCCTTTTCGGCGGCCGCCCATTGTTCGACGGTCGCCGGGGTCGCTTCTTCGGCGGTGAATGGCGGCACGACATGGAAGTCCTGACCGTGCTTATTCATCGCGTTGGTCATTTCGCGCATGAGGCTGGAGCGCCGTGTCGTAGAACGAGCCTCCCTGTCCGCGGTCAGCCCGTCGATGCGGTTCGGTATCGTCTCCGTCGCCATTTCGGCAACCTCCGTCCGGTAGTCACGCATGGCTGTTGATTGCGGGAAATCTTGCCGCATCTGACGCGCACGGTCGCGTCGAGCTGCACGCGCGGCGTCGCGGTTCTTTTGCATGTAGTCATCGTACGCACCCTCGGCGCGGTCTCTCGCACTTTGCGCACGAGTCGACGCGTCCTGCTTTTCGGTCTTGAGCCGATTAGCCGCCTTGACCTCGCCAGCGAGGCGCTCGAGTTCGGCGATGAGCTTGGGATCGCGGTTCCGCCGGGCGTCCTCGATGTTCTTCCCGATCTCCTCGAGCTTCCGGTCGAAATCAACTAGGGTCGCGCCGCTGTCCACACAGGTCAGGCCGGCACCACGTGTCGCTCGGAACTGTGCGAACATGGCTTCGAACAGGCCAGCTTCTTCTTCCGATCGCCGGACGTCTCCCGCCGATGCCGCAAGCTGCTGGAGCAGTTGCGCTCGTTCGTCTTCGAGCTGTTTGCGCATCTGGTCCTGCGTAGCGCGCCCAAGCTTCAGATAACGCGGCTTCTGCAGTCGCCGGACCGTCCGCCCGCCTTGCATCATCAGGTCGGGGGTAATGGCGTTCTCCGCAGCGACCATCCTGTCCATAGCCTCGACCAACATAAGGTGGCCGATGCGATAGTTGAGGAATGCTCTGGCGTGACGGTTTTCCGTGCTGATGATCTGTGCGAGAGAGCCCTTTTCGGCCGGCCGAGTGTTGTCGGTCTTGGTCGTGTTGATGACCTCCGCATCCCTGAAGGAATGCTCTCCGCCTTCGCGGAAAATCTCCAAGGCACGCACCGCCCTCGTGGGTTCGACGATCAACGCCTCTCGGGAGCGGCCGAGAACCGCCTCGGCCGCCATGCGCCATTTGTCGTCCCGAATCTCAACGACTTCGCACAGCGGCGTCGCTTCGATGCCGTGCGACGCGAGCTGCCTCATGAGGTCCCTGGTACCGCCTTCGATCGGGCTTAACCCTTGCTCCATCCGCCTCAGGTTGCTGTCGATCAGCTCGATGCGATCCTGCAGCCCCTTGGTTGCAACCCGTGCGTGGAAATGCGCGTCCGAGAACGCCTTTCGGGCAGCCTCGAGGCGCTCCTGATCGACCGCCACAAGAGCCGCATCCAGGTGCGACGCGCTATCCTCCCAGTTTTCCGGGAGCGGCTTGTCCCACTCGGAAAGTTGGGCCCTCCCTCGAGCTACGACGACTGCGCTCAGCAGTGCGTGCAACAGGTCGTCGCGACGAACCAGCAGATTGAGTTCGACGGCCTTCTTGATCGAAGCGACGAGGCTATCGATCTCCTTGACTGGCGCCATGGCGTTGGCGCGCTGACCCAGGGTCAGATTCTTGTCCGACTCGTACATCTGGGCAAGCTGCTCGCCGTCGCTGGTCTTGATCGAGAGCTCGACGGTCTTGTGCTCGACGTCGAGCGTGGCGTGCCTGGCGGCTGCCGCGGTCGCCTCGATCTCGGCCTTGCTCGCGGCGCTCTTTAGCTGCGCGACGTTCTCCTGCTGACGCCGCGCCTCGCGGCGGAACTGCTCCCATTGCAGGCGGGCGATCTGCCAGCCGGTGATCGCGATCACCCGTTCGTTTTCTACGGCGCGGCCAACGATGCGGAGGATGCCAGCGAGGCTCGCGCTCTGCGCCCTCAACTCCTCGATGCGACGGGTCAACGAACGCCAATGTTCGATACCGCGACGAAGCCTGTCGACCTGCAGGGGCTGAACGTCGAGAACGTAGTTCCGGACGAATTCTGTGGGATTGTCTACTGGCTTCAGCAGCAGCGCGTTCCGGAACGCCCGCTGGAAGCGCCTGGCGTCGAGCGGGAAGCCTGCCGGCGACAAAGCCCTGAGCGATTCCGCCACGAAGTCGGTCGCACTCGAGAACGCGTCGTCGACTTCGATATTCCGTGCGCGCAAAGCGGTGCGCACCGCATGCCACTGCAGCGTCTCAACCTCGTCGTCTCCTACCGCAGCGAGAATGTCGTCTTTCGTCAGCGCGCCCTTGGCAATGAAGCGCGCCTCGCAGGACTCGTCGCTCCTCGATGCCGATGCCGAAAAGGCCACGCCCAGGCTCACCGCAGAGCCGTCGTCCAGATCCTCGAAGACCAGGATGATGTAGGTGTACGCATGCTGGCGCGTCGGCTCCGACCGCTCGCCCTTCTCGTCGAGCGAGACCACGCCGAGGCAGTAGTCGCGCAGCGTCCGCTTGCTCCTGACGTTGCTCTGGGCGCTCGGATTGAACCGGATGCTGGCCATGCTCGCGCCGGAGAGCACGGTCTGCACGGCGTCGATGATCGCCGATTTGCCCGCCCCGTTCGGGCCGATGATCGCGGTCATGCCGCGCATATCGACCTGCTGCGCCCGGAACAGATACCAATCGACCAGGATGATGCGACGCAGTTCGATCACGCCTGCACCTCCCTCGCGGCGTCGGCCTTCGCCGTCGCCGCGGTGGAGCGCGAGACGAACTCTTCAAGAGAGCCGAGCGTGTCCTTGGACACCACGATCGGCAAGGCCGGCCGCAGGAACAGAGTGAAGTTCCTGTCGTCCCGATCCTCGATCCGCACGAGCCCACGGTGCCTGAAGCCAGCCAGGATTTCCTTGACCCGGCCGAAGTTGGGCCGCTCACGATGGGTCCGGTCTTCATAGATCTGCAGAATCTGCTCGCTCTCGACTTCCACCTCGCCGAATTCCTTGGCCTCGAACCGCGTGAACGCCTCCTCGTAGTGGAGCCGCAGCACCAGCAGGAGCAGGCTTTCGTCAAGTTTCATGCTCTGGCGAGGAGGCAGTTCGTTCGCTACCAGGCCGACGTATCCGTCGTTCGGCCTGCCCACGACGCGGTAACCGAGCGCGTCGAACAGATTCTCGAAGTACCCCATGTAACGGCGGAGCACCTCATAGGAGGTCTTCATGCCCCAGTCGTTCTCGTAGATGAACTGGGCGCGCCAGAGCGACTGCGCGGCCTGGCGCAGCTCCTTCTGCAGCCGCTCGCCGTCGCCGCCCTCGGAGTCCTCGTCGTCGATCAGTTTGGAAAGATCACGCAGCATCGGCCGAGGTCCTCGTTCTCTCGATCCGGAAGGCGGTCACATCGATCCAATCGTTGGCCGTACGCCCCTCCTCAAGCGTGATCGTGAATTCACCCAACCGCACGGAGCGACCGACCGCAGCCAGGCTCGGGATGGCCCGGTAGGCAAAGAGATCCGGAACGCCCTCGATCTCGATCTCCGCGGATGACAAGGCGTCGCGGCCTTGCATCTGCCGGCGAGCGAACTCGAGCAGCTTCTGGTCAGACACGCGCACCATCCGGTCGAACTCGGTCGTAGCCCGGACATAGGCGCGCAGATAGGGATCCTGTTTCGGGACCTTGAAGCGCGTCCGCTCGGGCGGCGCCTTCGGAGGCGGCGGCGTGTACAGCGCGAGCGACGTGATCGGAAGACCCACGTCCGGCGAGCTCAGGCGGATCTCCACTTCATCGCTGCCCATTTTCGAGAGTTGCTCGATCAGCCGGACGATCCGCTCGGCGGAGCCCTCTCCCATGACATCCATGTAGTGGACGGTGGTGCGGATGCGGCGTTCGAGGCGATCCCTGAAATCCTCGATCTTGTCCATGAAGGGGCCGACGTCCTCAAAGACGCTCTTGATCTTCTCGAGCTCGGCGATGATGCGCTCCTCGGCCGTCGCGATCGTGGCGCCCGGGGCCATGACACCCTGCTCGATGTAGGCGCGCGCGATCTTGCCGATGCGCTCGGCGTCCGCGAGCATATCGCCCGCGAGCGATGCGATCGTGCGGCGATGACGGTACGGGTTGTTGGACGTCTTGAGCTGCTTGTAGTCGGCGATCAGCAGCCCATCGACGAAGTCCTGGAAGAACGTGCGGAGGATGGCCGCCGCGTTCGGGTTGCCCAGAATGCGGTCCTCGATCTCGCGCATGCCGGCGAGGATACGGCGCATGCTGCGAGCGAACCGTAAAGCCGTGTCGTGCGCATTGGCGAGGCCTTGGGCCATCGTCTCTGGCTCCCGGAACGCAGCCTCAAGATTGTTCTTCACGTCGACCACGGCGCCGGCGACGCGCACGCGGCTGTTACCGAAGTCGGTGATCGCGCCCAGGACCATGAACGCGTCCGGGTTCATGTCGACGTAGGTGCGCCATTTTTCGGTTTCTTCCGTGAGCCAACCGGTATCGCGCAATCGATAGTAGGCCAGGTAGTGTGCTTGGCTTGTGGTCTGATCCTCTTCGGGATCGCCTTCCGAGAGGTCGCCCATCGATCCGATGCCGAACTCCGAAAGCCCGATCTCGATCTGCTTCACGACCTCTTCCCTGAGCGGGGTCTCAAGGATGCGAGCCGAGTAGACCCTCTCATAGAGCCGCATCAGAAGGCGGGCATAGACGTGCTTCTTCGGCCCTGACAGGGGCTTGAAGAGGGTGTCTGGAAGGTAGCCAAACAGTTTCATCTATCGGTCCTTCAGTCGCCCGATTGAACCGTGACGGCTACTCAACCGCAAGGAAAAAGTGTGAAGTTTCAGGATCTTCTCCTGATTTTCCTTGGCTTTGGGCTCGCGTTAAGGTGACAGATCCGACTTTATACTGAGATGCGACCGGCCATTTGCAGGCGCTCAACGGCTTCGTGAAAGTCGAGTTCATCGATTTTGTCACGCCTTGCCCGCGCCGTCAGCCGGGCCGCTTCGTTCACGACCCAGGCGGCATCGCTCATGGGGCGGCCGGCGAGTAATTGGGCTGGCTTGGAGAGGTCCAGAAGGTCATGCGGCCGGTCCTTGAGCATTCCCCGCAGCGCCAGTTCGACCTCTTCTGCGGTCGGGTAGTCGACCAGCACTGAGTGATCGAAGCGTCCTTTGCGCAACAGAGCAGGATCCAGTGCATCCCTGCGATTGGTCGTCGCCAAGACCAGCACGTCGTTTTCGCAGCGGCCTCGATCATCCGGAGGATCTCCGTCAGTTCCTCCACCTTGTGGTCGTGGGACAAGGGTCCGCGCGCCGGCGCAACGGCATCAATCTCCTCCAAGATCAGCAGCGACGGGGCGCTACGCTTCGCTTGCTCGAAGGCCTGCCTCATCGAAACGGTCGTCTGATGGACAAAGGGGCTTCCGAGTTCGCCCAGATCCAACCTGAAGGTTGGTCTCCCGAGGGCGGCGACGAGCGTGTCGACCGCGTGGGTCTTGCCGGATCCCGGCGGCCCATAGAGCAGGATGCCGTTTGGAAGCTGCACCCGGAGCGCTTGGTATCGTTCCGGATCTGCGCAGGGGCTATCCGTATTCTGGCGCCGCCACAGAGGGGGCGCAGGCCGTGTTTGGCCGCATCTACCAGGTCCTCGGGTTCGGACGGGAGGACAAGGCCTTTGACCCCTTGCGAGACCTGGTCGGCGACTTCATCCGGACGCGCCTGCCGGTCGGCCCCGGCGACGTTGTGTTCGGCAGGCCGGTCGAGCGGCGGGTGACGGCCAGGTCTCCATCCCGCAAGCTGCGCACCATGCCTTCTGCATGAGCGAGGAAATCGTCCGCTTGGTTCTCGATCGCAAGGTGCACCGGAAATGGAAGCTCACGTCCGAGCGCGGCTACATGTCCCTGTTCCTCAACCTCAAGGAGGTCCGTGCTCTTGTCCGAGGGCCGGACCATGGCGGGCTGACCGGCGTCGAGATCTCCGATCGGTTGCGCGTCGCTGACCGCGTCTCAGCCGCCCTCATCAAGCACGGGCACCTGAAGTCGATCACCGTGGTCAATCCCGTCAATCGCTGCCCGACGGTCGTGGTGCCGGTTCGGGAGGTCGAGCGGTTTGATCGCGAATTCGTGTCCCTGTTCGCGATCGCGAGACAGCGGGGGCGGCATTTCATGGTGGTCAAGAAAGAGCTCCAGCACGCCGGCGTGGAGCCCGTGTTCAATCCCAGAAAGATCGGGGCGACGTTCTACCGCAGGGCAGACCTGCTAGAGGGTGAAATTAGCCGTTTATAAGCCGACCACGCCCTATCTTGAACCGTGCAAAACCTGCGCAGGTTCCGGACTCCGATCCGCGGGACCAACTATGTATGGCGGGCTGAAATGGCGCCAGCGTTAACGCTGTCTTGCCGGCTGGTGTTGAGGGCGACTGGAAAAGGCCCCATATTGGGTTGCGAGCACTCAATAGGCCAGCTTGGCTGGCGCAGCCCCGACACAAGGGCGAGGAGCACTGGAATTGATGGCGGACGCTGCGGAAAACATCGACATGACGATCGCCGAATTCGACGAGTTCGTCGAAAGCGTAGCCGACGGAAGGAAGTACGAGCTTTTCGACGGCGCGCCTGTGCTGATGAGCAATCCCAACGAGACGCACGAGCAGATCGCTGGCAACATCGGGGCCCCCCTCAAGCTCGCGATGGATAAGCGGCGCTGCAGGACCTATTTCGGCGGCATGATGGTGCAGGCTTCTGCGAGTTCGACCGGTCGCGACAAGTACCGTCCCGACATCGTGGTTCGCTGCGGTCCGCCGAGCAACAGCACGTTCATCACCGATCCGATCGTCGTGGTCGAGGTTCTCTCTCCATCCACGATGGATCGCGATCGAGGCCGGAAGCTGCAATTCTACAAAGATCTCCCGACGATGCAGCACATCGTACTGGCCTACGCCGACCAGATGCGTGTCGAGCACTATGTCCGGACCGAGAACGGATGGGAGCTCAAAGTCCTGCCGACGCCGGAGCACGTGCTCGAGCTCGATGCCGTCGAGTTCAGCATGGACCTGGACACGGTCTATTTCGACATCCCTTTTGACAAAGCCCCTCGGCCTCGGTTGAGGACGGGGGGCTCGGGCCCCAAGATCTGAGATCCGTCAGCGGATCGATCTGGCCCTTGTATCCAGCGCGGCACGTCCCGAAAAGCTAGGGGCGCTCGTCGACGATGGGTGTCGCCGTCCGTTAAACACGCTCAAGAGATGCCGGGATTATGCACAGAATCGAAATCAGCGACGAAACATACGAAACCGCGAAGAGAATTGCGGCCCTCGATAGCATCGACGTCCGGACACTCATCGAGAGCCTGGTACGTCGCCATGTCGAGTATATCGACATGTTCCAGGATGCGTCGTCCGAAAAACGATCGTTCAGCTTGGAATGTTAGGAGAGGACCACAACCTTCTTCGCAACTCATTTAAATTGAGCGCTTCGTTCATGCCCTCCAAGCCCATTCAACTGACCGACGACGCCTTCCTGATGTTGCGAAAGGCGATCGAAAACATGGACAGCGAGGTCGGTATCCAGTTGGTCGCGGCCGACATCATGGCCGCCGCCGAATTGATCGAGGCCGAATACGCTGCCGTCCGCGACACGAATGATTGGATCGAGCTTCGCGCCACAACGGCGGTCAGCTAGAGTCCACAGATGCCAGTCGATCACGTGCAATTCTGCACCAAAAAGTACCTGAAAAACTCCTACGGCTTTCGAGCAGCGGCCGTGCGGCCGGATCTTGTCGAGAAAGCAAACGGCTTGTTGACGGCTAACGCTACCGGCATAGGGGCCGCGCTCGGCGTGCAGACGATCGCAGAGGACTCCGATGAGATCGCCTTCATCGTCGGCGAGAATGGGCTGTTTCTGGCCGACATAGCCAGGGGCGTGTCTTATTCATCGATTGTCGGGACCCGCGCCGAATACCAAGACAAGCAGGAATTCCGCGCGATTGACCTCGATCTGGACGACGGCTCCAGTGTGAAGCTCAAAGTCGAAAGTGGACATGGCAAGCTTCGCGATGCATTCGCCGTCTCGTCTTTCCTCAGGCATTTGCTCCAACGTTTGAAGCAGGATCACCCGGCCTACCAGCCGTACTCGGGTTGAGGGATACTAGCGCAGACGTGTGTTGGCCCCCGGATTCGTGAGGGAGACCCAACGGCGACAGCGGCGATCTAATTTGAGGGACGCACTTTGCCCCGCAGGTCCCGTTTCGCCTGTCAACGCGCTGGAGTGCGTGAGCGGGATTTGAACGGTTAGAGTGTGCTCAAGGGACGTACTATGCCTGTCGCTGCACGAGTGCAGCCGTGGGCAAAGTTGGTCCTCTATAAGTTGGTCCCCGAATCGGGGCAAAGTAGGTCCCCTAGGCTGAAACACATAAAGCCCCGCCAGCGATGGCGGGGGCTTTTCATTGCGGATGTCGTGGTCGAGGACGAACGTCGATCAATCGGACCTATGTCCGCTTTACCTCGACGAGCCGGCATCCAGGATGGACGAAGGGATCGTCAGATATGGGGCCAGAAGCTGACATGGATCTTTCCGAGGGCAGCAATTCATTGTTCATATCTGCTGCATGCGCGAGCAAGTCTTCTCGAAAGGCGCGACCTCCAAGTCGCATCGTTTGCCACTTGATGGTGCGTCGAGGAAAGATCCCGGCGCCAATTCCCGTTACTCACTTGCCGCCAGTGACATCGAGGAACGTGCCGGTGATGAACGAGGCCTCGGCGCCGGCTAACCA
>NZ_JAQMIL010000106.1:0-21804 GCF_029990105.1 Bradyrhizobium sp. Arg237L
GGCGCGGTCGGCGAGACCTACAATGTCGGCGGCCGCAACGAGCGCACCAACCTGCATGTGGTCGAAACCATTTGCGATCTCCTCGACGAGATCGCACCGCGCGCACAAGGCGCCCGCCGCGACCTGATCACCTTCGTCGCCGACCGCCCCGGCCACGACCGCCGCTACGCCATCGACGCTTCCAAGCTGGAACGCGAATTGGGATGGAACGCGCTGGAAACATTCGAGAGCGGCATTGCGAAAACGGCGCGTTGGTTTTGTGACAATCGTCCCTGGTGGCAGGCCATCCTCGATCGAGGCTACCAACGCGCCCGCATCGGGCTGGGATAGGCCCAAACCCCGCAAACGGGCTGGGGATTGCCTTTGACCGTCATTTGGTCATCATGGAAATGGTTCAGCTATGACCGTTCAAGTCACAGCGTGACGCATCCACAGCGCCTTGCGGTAGGCGATCCACTTAAGAAGAGCTTTCAGGATCCGATATGCGAATAACGATGGTGGGCACGGGTTACGTCGGCCTGGTCTCTGGCGCGTGCTTTGCGGACTTCGGGCATCAAGTCACCTGCGTCGACAAGAACGCGGAAAAGATCGCGGCACTCAAGCGGGGAGAGATTCCGATCTTCGAACCGGACCTTGATCGGCTGGTGGAAACCAACGCGCGGTCCGGACGGCTGTCGTTCACGACCGACCTCGCCGATCCCGTCTCCCATTCCGACGCCGTTTTCATAGCGGTCGGAACCCCGTCGCGGCGGGGCGATGGTCACGCGGACCTCAGCTATGTCTACGCGGCGGCCCGCGAGATCGCGGCCAGCCTCAAGGATTTCACGGTGGTGATCACCAAATCGACGGTTCCGGTCGGGACCGGCGACGAGGTCGAGCGACTCATTCGCGAAGCCAATCCCGACGCCGACGTCGTGGTCGCCTCCAATCCCGAGTTCCTGCGCGAGGGCGCGGCTATCAGGGACTTCAAGCATCCCGACCGGATCGTCGCCGGCACGGATGACGAGCGGGCCAGAAAGGCCATCTCCGAGATCTACCGTCCGCTCTACCTCAATCAGGCGCCACTGATGTTCACCGGCCGCCGCACCGCGGAACTGATCAAATACGCCGCGAACGCCTTTCTCGCGACCAAGATCACCTTCATCAACGAAATCGCCGATCTTGCCGAGAAAGTCGGCGCCGATGTGCAGGAGGTCGCGCGCGGCATCGGCCTTGATAATCGCATCGGCACCAAGTTCCTCCATGCCGGCCCCGGTTTCGGCGGATCGTGCTTTCCGAAGGACACGCGTGCCCTGATCAAGACGGCACAGGACTATGAAGCGCCGATCCGCATCGTCGAAGCGGTGCTGGCCGTGAATGAAAACCGCAAGCGCGCGATGGCGCGCAAGGTCGTCTCGGTGCTTGGCGGGTCGCTGCGCGGCAAGACCGTCGCGCTGCTCGGCCTGACCTTCAAGCCCAACACCGACGACATGCGGGAGTCGCCATCGATCCCGCTGATCACGGCCTTGCAGGATCTGGGGGCAAAGATCAGGGCCTATGATCCGGAAGGCATCGAACAGGCCCGCTCCGAACTATCCAACGTCACCTATTGTGACGGCCCGTATAGTTGCGCCGAGGGCGCCGACGCGCTGGTGATCGTGACCGAGTGGGAGCAATTCCGCGCACTCGATCTGGACGGCTTAAAGCAGAAGATGGCCAATCCGGCCATCGTCGACCTCCGCAACGTCTATCGGCCGAGCGATGTCGTCGCCCACGGCTTCAAGTACGAAAGCGTGGGCAGACCGACGCCGTCGGCGAGCTAAAGCGTGATGGCTCTGTTTGAATCTGCGGGTGAACGCAGTTGCCACTGCTCGTCCGTTTGTTAGAGCATGATCCGGAAAAGTGTGAAGCGGTTTTCCCTCGCGACAAACGCGAAGCGTTTGCGCGGAGATCATGCTCAAACAATAACCTAAAGCGCGATGACGATTCATCTTCATCTCGTCGCGCTTTAGGAGGTCCGCGGGGACTTGCGGCGTAGTCCGGTCACGGTCAGCCACACCGCCGAAATCAAAAAGTAAAAGGCACCCACGGCAGCATAGCCCGCCAAGTTGGCGATTGACGGCGGCGTCGGCAGCCGAGCCTGCGCGATGAAGAAACCGCCCGCCAGGGCTGACTGGCCGCCGCTAAGCACCATTGCCCATTGTGCGCCATAACTCTTCCACCGCCGGACCGCGGTGCCAAGTTGGAGCAGTCCAGAAAGAAGCGCCCACGCACCGAAAACCCCGACCACCCAGTTCATGCTCATCCGCAAAGCCAGAACGACCGCTACCGTCGTCACAAAACTCACGAGGACATTGAGAGCCTGCGTGCGATTCTCACCCAATCCGCCGCTGCGCGATGCGTCGACATAATTGGCCGCCGCATCCCACGCAGGATAGACGAGGAGGAGGATCGCTGCGACCGACGGGGACTGTTGTCCGACCGTGAACGCCGCAGCCACCCAGGCTGCGGAGAATGCGGTTCGGGCAAAGTAGTAGACCTTCAGCCATTGCTCTTGCTTGCTGAGGGCGGAGTGTGCTGGGCGGATAGTCATCTGCTCTCCTCTGGACTGGTACACAGTCGTCTATACCTACTAGTTGGTAGATCATGCAGCGCGGTTTGGCGCTTGGCTCGAGACGGTGCGCCGCTCGCCGTCCGATAGCGTCTCAGAAGAGGCAGACCTCCATCGTCAATGCTGCGCGGAAAGTCGGTCCAGCAATGGATGGAGAATCGTCCCGAACGTCTTTGGATCGCCATACGCTCGGGCGGACAACATCGCGCCGTGGACAGTTGCCATGAACGTTTCGGCCTCCACCTGCGGCGTTGTCATGAGTTGCAAGCGGCCCTGCTTCGAGCCGCGCTCAAGCACCGAGGCAAGCCAATTCGACAACCAGCGAAAATGCGCTCGGACTTCGATTGCGACCTCTTCCGGCAAGACGGGAAGCTCACTCGCGAGCAGCGCGCAAACGCAAAAGGGGTCGCTCGCGCTGGTGATGCAGGCTTCCCAATACACGGTATAACTGCGGAGTAGTTCGATCGGATCTGAGATATTCCGTTCGAGATGGGCAATTCCTGCTCGAGCCTCTTCGCGATAACGAGCAACCAACGTGCGAACGAGGTCCACCTTGCTGGGAAAATGATGGTGGATGCTTGGTTTCCGGATTCCCACCACGTTCGCAACGTCCGCATAGCTGAAGCCGTGGTACCCTCCGGCAATTATGAGAGAGCGCGCGCAAGCCAGGATGTCGTCGGCAGTCCTTGAAGGATTACTCATAACGCCAATCTACCTTCTAGTCGGTAGATAGTCAAGCACTAACGGGCCAACCAAAAGGTTCGGCTTCGGCGACCAACCCAGATATCGCCAGCAGCCGAGAAGAGATTGGCAGCGGGCTCGCCGTAGCGGGTGACGACACGGCGAAAATCCTTGAGGCTGCAGAAGGCGTTCTCGATAGGGTGACGGCCTCAAGGCTCCCGTACGGAGATCACCGAGGTTCGGCTTTGATGTCAGGGACGGACTTCCTGAACCCGCTTACGGCCTCTGCACTACGGGCCAGGACGGCCGGGTTAGACACACCCTGATGGTCCCGACGGGCGGTGTAAGGGGCCTCTAGTTCGGCAGCCTCGTCGTCCGTCAAGGTTATCGAGAGCGCCGCGATCGCGTCGTCGATATGCTTGGCCTTGAGCGCACCCACGATCGGCGCCGCAACGACGGGATTGCGACGCAGCCAGGCCAATGCGATCTGCGCTTGGCCGATGCCCCGTTCCGCTGCAATTGCTGCCGCCGCCTCGACGATTTTCCGATCGCTTTCCGCAGTCGCCGCGTTTTGCTCGGCGCCCGCGGGTTCGGCTTCCGAACGGGAACTGATCGCGCCCCACGGTCGAGCCAAGCGGCCGCGCGCAAGCGGGCTATAGATGATTGTCTGCACGCCTTCGTCGGCGCAGAGCGGCAGCATCTCGCGCTCTTCCTCGCGGACGAGCAAGTTATAATTGTCCTGCATCGACACGAACCGCGTCCATCCGTTTGCCCTCTGCAGATGCAACGCCTTGCTGAACTCCCATGCCATCATTGAGGAGGCGCCGAGATAGCGCACTTTTCCGATCTTCACGAGATCGTGGAGCGCCTCAAGCGTTTCTTCCCACGGGGTGGTCTGATCGCGGCGATGGATCTGGTAGAGATCGATATAGTCGGTGCCGAGCCGCCTCAGGCTATGGTCGACCTCGGTCATGATCGCCTTGCGTGACAAGCCGATGGCGTTGGGGCCATTACGCGTCGGCGCAGATAGCTTGGTGGCGATGACCACACTATCCCGACTGACGAAATCCTTCAGCGCTTTCCCCAGGATCTCCTCGCTATTTCCATTCGAATACAAGTTTGCAGTGTCGAAGAAGTTGATCCCGGCTTCAACCGCGTGCCGGATCAGCGGGCGGCTGGCTTCCTCATCGAGCGACCAGGCCGGATGGCCACGGGAAGGGTCTCCAAAGCCCATGCAGCCGATGCAGATGGGGGAAACTTCAAGGCCTGAGTGACCAAGCTTTATGTATTGCACGCGACCTCCTCGACGGGTAGCTAAGTGGATAGCTCTCCGGTTTACGGATTACCGGAGAGTTCTCCGCTTAGTCAAGAGGTGTGATGGCCGACCTTGAGGCAAAACTGCGCGCCGACGCACAGGCGAACCGTGACCGTATTCTGGACGTGGCGCGCGATGCGTTTGCTGCTGACCCGGGCACGTCCCTCAACTCCATCGCGAAGATAGCTGGAGTCGGCGCGGGCACGCTCTACCGTCACTTTCCGACCCGCGAGGCCTTGCTGGTGGGCGTCTATCGCAAGGAAATTGGTGCGCTTGTGGAGCTCGCGCCGAAGCTGCTTACAAAGCATCCTCCGCTGCAGGCTTTCCGATTGTGGTGCGATCGGTTTGTTCGGTTTGGTGAGGTGAAGCATGGCGTTGCTGACACGCTTCGGGCAGCAATATCGGATCAGGACTTTCAGGAAACCTACCGACCTCTGGTGGAGGCGGTTCGCCGGTTGATGGAGGCCTGCGAAGGCTCGGGCGACATACGTCCAGGCGCCGAGCCTGAAGATGTCTTGACGCTTTTGGGATTGCTATTGCGAATTTCACCGACCTCGGACGGGAAAGCGCAGACAAAGAGAGTTCTCGCGCTTATCTTCCGCGGCTTGGGTGCCGAAGAATAGCTCTCCCGGTCACGAAGCGGCACCACGATAAGTCCGGCGACGGACCACCTTTCAACCGCGCGACTGGGTTGGCATCAATCCGGGATCAAGCGTCAGCGCGATCACGCGTCTTCGCGCGCGGTGATGCTTCAGCGACGGAAGGCTTCTCGGAGGAACCGCGAATCCCATAAGGCGCGTACAGCAGATAGTGCGCCCGACGTTTCCGCGAGCGCCAGTCGCGCGCCGCATATCCCAGCAGAACGCCGACTGAAAAGGTGACAAGCAAAATCAACGCGGGAAACATGACATCAGTCCAATATGCTTGCCGACAATATATCTCGTTCTGACAATATTTTCATGTGCCGGTTGTGACGACATCATGATTGCGGCGCTGAAACATTGTTCAGGCGCCTGACTTCATGTGCAGGCGGCTGCCTCGATATTGATCAGAGACGATCTTACGACGGCTGACGGTATGCCGTTATGACGGCGGCAATGCAAACCGAAGCTATCCGTCACACGCGATGATAGTCGCGGAACCAGGCGATGAACTTCTCGACGCCATCCTCGATCCTTGTATGCGGCCGAAAGCCGATCTCGCGCGCAAGGTCGTCGACATCCGCAAAGGTTGCGGGCACGTCGCCGGGCTGCATGGGCAGCAGCACCTTCTGGGCCTCGCGGCCAAGCCCCTTCTCCAGCAGCGTGACCACGTGCATCAATTCTTCCGGCTTGTTGTTGCCGATATTGTAGATGCGCCATGGCGCCGTGCTCGAGCTCGGATTGGGCTCGTCGCCCGACCAGTCCGGATCGCCCTGCGGCACGTGATCGACGAGCCGCGTCATCGCCTCGACGACGTCGTCGACATAGGTGAAATCGCGCCGCATGTTGCCGTTATTGAACAGGTTGATCGGCTTGCCCTCGCTGATCGCGCGCGCAAAGAGATAGAGCGCCATGTCGGGCCGATACCAGGGGCCATACACGGTGAAGAAGCGAAGCCCGGTCATCGGGATGCCGTAGAGGTGGCTGTAGGAATGGGCGATCAGCTCATTCGCTTTCTTGGTCGCGGCATAGAGGCTGATCGGATGATCGACATTGTCGCGTACGGAGAACGGTAGCTTGGTGTTGGCCCCGTAGACCGAGGAAGACGACGCGAACAAGAGATGCCGGCAACCATTATGCCGGCAGCCTTCCAGGATGTTGATGAAGCCCTCCAGGTTGGAGTCGGTATAGGCGTGAGGATTCTGCAGCGAATACCTGACGCCCGCCTGCGCCGCCAGATGGACCACCACCGGAAAACGGTACTGCTCGAACAGCGCCTTCATGCCGGAGCGGTCGGCGAGATCGAGCTTCCGGAAGGTGAAGTTCGGATGCTCCTTGATGAGCTCGAGGCGGGCGAGCTTGAGCGCCGGATCGTAATAGTCGTTCAGATTGTCGATGCCGATGACGCGCTGGCCGGCCGCCAGCAATCGTTGCGTCAGATGAAGGCCGATGAACCCCGCGCAACCCGTAACCAGCAAATCGTCTGCAGACACCGCTTTTCCATCCTTCGCGCCATAACACCCAGCAGCGCCATGATCGCCGGACAATGCGTCGCTGTGAAGGCTCTAGTGGAACCGACCGGCCAATTATGCTTGATGGACGCGAGCGGTTGTGCTTCGGTTCTGATTAAATCAGAACCGAAGCTCTAGATTCTTGTTTTGACGCGTTTTTCTTCACGCGAACCGGCGTCCACTTCGCTCGAAAACGCTCTAGTTGCTAGCAGCCGTCTTGTAGTCCGGAAACCGGCTCAGCACGGCGGCCTTCATGAACTTGAAATGCGAGATCGCCGCAGCGAGTTCCTGCAGCCGGCGCTGCCCGTTGGCGATCTCGGCGTCGAACAAGTCGTGGTGATAATTGTCGAGCGGCTCGCGCTCCAGATACTCGTCGGTGCCGTTGCCGAGCGTCACGGCGGCGCGCGCCAGGACATCGTCGACACGGCGGCTCAGGCCGCTCTGTTCGCTTTCCGCCGCCTGCAACGCATTGTCGATCGCGGCCACGATGGATCCCACGCGCAGCCGGTCGGTCTCGGCGTCGCGCTCGGGCGAACGCGCGCGAAACCCCTCATCGATCCCCAGCCGGGCCTTGATGAAGTTCTGCGCTCGGGATCGCAAGAAGAGCTGAAACATCTGCGTTCGTCCGGTCCGGACCGTTACGGGGCAACGCCCAAAAGTCGCCCCTTCTTAGTTAAGGAACGGTAAAGTTGCGGCCGTCGCACCCCGCGGCGATCGGCCATAGGGATGCGGCCCGCCATTCAAGAGAAACACCAGAGCATCAATTTCAGGAACAGCGAACCCAGCAGATAGACCCAGCCTGCCATGGCCAGCAGCGCTATGGCCACGAACGCGCCGGAGAAACCGTGCTCCTTCACCCGCCTCAAAAGCGAAACTTTTTCTGGTGGGGAGAGCATGCCAGATCTGCGGTGGGAACCTTCAGATCCGACTTCTACGGCGCAAATTCGATAAACTGGTGACGCTCCCCGACCGCCACGTTCCAGAGACCTTGTGCGGGCGACACGTGTCGCGCGCCGTCTCCTAGGTGCGGAAGAATGCGAACCAGATCACGCCAAGGATCAGAACCGCGAGCCCGGTCGAAATCGACAACAGCGCGGCCACGGTGGGTCCTGCTTCGGCCTGGCGCGCCTCGGTCGTGGTTTCAACAATCCGGCCATCTCGGTGTGTCGTTGCCATGCGCCACCTCATTCCATTCAGTTAGCAGTTAACTGCCTGCAACTGCCGGCTAATGCCTGGATGTCCCGTCCCCAGGCGCAACTCATGGTCGGAAGCGATGTTCCTGAGGATTTGGCGGCGAGCCGACAGGCCAACGCGTCGCATGGGGCCCGCAAGAAATCCGCAAGAACCATGCGGGCGATCAGCGGTTAACCGTCATTGGCAGGTTCACCGTTTGGCCATGTTTGAAACCCGGTTCCGCGGTGGTATCCTCTGCCTCCCGTCTGTTGCGTCTTCGGAGTATCCCCATGGCCCCCCGCGCCAACTGGAAGGGTTTTCTGCGGCTGTCGCTCGTGACCTGCCCGGTCGCGCTCTACCCGGCCACGTCAGACACCGAAAAGGTCTCCTTCAACCAGGTCAATCGCAAGACCGGGCATCGCATCAAATACGCCAAGGTCGATGCCGAGACCGGCGAGGAAGTTGCCGCCGAAGACATCATGAAGGGCTACAAGGTCGATACCGACACCTACATCGAGATCACCAAGGACGAGCTCGACGACATCGCCCTGGAATCGACCCGTACCATCGAGATCGATGAATTCGTGCCGAAGGCCGATATCGATAGCCGCTATCTGATCCGCCCCTATTACCTCATCCCGGACGGCAAGGTCGGCCACGACGCGTTCGCGGTGATCCGCGAGACCATCCGCAGCCTGAACAAAGTCGCGATCGGCCGCGTCGTGCTGACCAACCGCGAGCATGTCATCGCGCTGGAGCCGCTCGGCAAGGGCCTGATGGGGACGCTGCTGCGCTACCCCTACGAGGTCCGTGACGAGAAGGAATATTTCGACGACGTACAGGACGTGAAAATCACCAAGGACATGCTCGATCTCGCCAAGCACATCGTCGAGCAGAAGTCGGCCGACTTCGACCCCGAGGAGTTCGACGACCGCTACGAAACCGCGCTGATAGAGTTGATCAACCAGAAACGCAACGGCCTGCCCGTGGCGAAGCCCGCGCCGAAATCGACCGGCAACGTCATCAACCTGATGGACGCGCTCAAGCGCAGCCTTGCCAATGAGCAGCAGGCGCCCGCCCCCACTAAAGCAAAAGGCAAGAAGCCGAAGAAGCGGGTCGAGGGCCAGCGCGAAATGCTGTTGCCGATCGCCGGAAGCGGCACCGGCGCCGGCAAGCGTGCCGCCAAGGAAGAGCCGAAGAAGGCGGAAAAGCCCGTGCGCGCGCCGACCCGGGCCAAGAAGGCCGGATAGGCGGGGAAGCGGCCCGGCGGTCTCATGCAATGACAACGACGCGGCAGGCGGCAAGCTGACATGCCGTGGTCGACGCCTTTCGAGCAGCCGATCGTCCTGCGCGGTGGCCGCAAGCTGGTGACGCTCCAGCACGCCGCCGACTACATCATGAAGCTGCCCGAGCCGGTGCAGCAGCGCGAGCGTTGGCAAACCGCGGTCGAGAATCTGATCCATGCCGCCGAGAGCGGCGGCGGTTGGCTGATGTTCGCGCGGATCGCGGTGCTGCGGGCGCTCAACGAAGACGAGGCCGGCTGACGGCCACGGGGCATGCTATTACTGCGGGAAGCCGTCGCGAACCCGCACAAAAAGCAGCCTGACGTTTTCGCCAAGACTGGTGACCGCGGCGACGATCACGATGCTGATGCTGCAGGCAACGAGGCAATATTCGATCGCGGTTGCCCCGCGCTCATCGCTGAAAAAACTTGAAATCAACTGGCGCATCAAAATCCCCGCCGACACCTCGCACGGGTTTCTCCCGCCTCGCGTCTCGGCCGCAACCTAAAAGCTGACTGGTTGATGCCGCCTTGACGGACAGGATGAACGATTGATTAAGGCCATGCGTGGATTGCGCCGGTATTCATACGGTGCGGAAAATTTACCAGACGTTGCGCGCCACCTCGGACAGTCGGCCTCGGTACTGCCGCGGAGGAAGCACATGCCCCAAGAAACGCGAGAAACACGCAGGAATTACATCGGCATTCTCTACGAGGAGACCGACGAGCCGCGCATGGTGGGCGAGCTGCGAACCGCGAACGATCGCCAAATGCGCCGATATCTCCAAAGGCTGGTGGCGGCGGTGTTCAATCGACGCATCGAAGCGAGATGATCTCCATCGTCCGCCTCGATCGTCAAAGCAAATCAGCGGGCCGCCACGACGGCTGACCCGCTGACACGTGGCGCGAAGCAATCCGGAGGAAGACGCCGGATTGCTTCGTCGCCGTTTCCTCGCAAAGCGCAAGGCGAAGGCGATCAGAAGTTGCGCTGGGCGCGAAGCTGCAGGAAGAACGTATCCTGGTCCTTGAACTCGTAAGTCGCAGCCGGCTTGGGGGCAGAAGCTCCAAGGACGGCCGTGCCCTGGAATTTCTGGTCGAGGTGGAACCACTGGAATTCAGCCGAGAACGTCAGGTTCTTGACCGGGGTCCAGCGGGTGACGGCACCGAGTTGCGACACGTTGAAGTCGGGGTTGCAGACGTAATTCGCGCTGACCGCCTTGGCGGGTGTCGTGAAGTTCGCGCAGATGAACGCCTTGGCCGTGCCGTCATACCGGACCGCCGAATAGCTGCCGTAGAAGCTGGTCGACCAGTAGGGATCCCAGTTGTGGTTCAACGCACCGCGGATGCCGAAGGCCTCGGTCAGATGCAGCGATCCGTCGCCGCCGGCTGCCACCGGCAGGTACACAGCGTCAGTGGTCGCGCCGAAGCCGATGCTCTGATACGCGCCGAAAGCGCCGCTGCCACCGAACATCGCAAAGCTCGGCGAGGCCGACGATGTCGCGATCACGTATTTGGTCGCGCCCTTGGCGTAGCTCGCATCGAACTTGATGTCGTCGCCGGGGCCGGTCGGGATGTTCTTGATGTTCACGCCGACCATCGTCGCGTAACCCCAGGAGTCGTCGGGATGCCCGGAAAGCTCGGATGCCGCGGTCGGCGCCGCGCCCGGAAGACCGACGCCGCCCGCCGGAGCGCCAGCCGCGTTGAGGGTATTGTAGGACGCGCTCACTTCATGCGCCGCGGCTGAAATCTGGAACAGACCCCAAGCCTGGTCGAGGCGGACATTGCCGACGACGTCAGGCGAACGAACGCCCGCATAGGCGTTGCCGGAATTCAGCGTCGCGTTCAGCGGCAGCGAAAGGTTGTAGATCGTGGTGCGGTCCCAGACCGCCGGATCGTCGAGGCCGATGCTGGCGGACACGCCGTTGCCGAACTGCGCCGTGTACTGGATGTTGTTGACGCCGGTGTCGGTGTTCTGGCCGCCCATCAGGAAGGACGAGTTGTTGCCCGGGAAGCCCTGCCACGGCGTCGCGTAGGCGGAAGAAGACTTACCAAACGTGAAACCGGCAAACTGAATGAAGATATACTCGACTGCGACATAGCCGCCGCCGGGCGTGTCGAGGAGCTGCGCGCCGGCAACCGGGAGCGAGCCGTTGATCGAGTTCGGGTTGAAGGTGCTGCCGCCGAGCGTGGAGAACTGGAAGTCGCCCTGCATGAAGGTGCGAACCGTGCCGTACTCGGTGGAGGTGCGCGTGTCGAATGTCAGCGCCATACGCGCGCGGGTCGCGAAGTAGTCGCGATAGCGGTTGTCCTGGCCGAGATCGCCGTTCCAGGCCGGCTGGCCCTGCGGACCGCCGTTGAATGTCGTGTCGACGCGCAGATAGCCGCCGATCTTCATGCAGGTGTCGGTGCCCGGGATGTACCAGAAGCCGGCGCCGTATAGCGAGCAGACCTTCACATATTCAACGGCCTTTGCCTTGACTGGAAGATCGGCTGCTTGCGCGCCGCTTATGGCCATCAGGCCGGCGGCTGTGCCGAGGATGAGTGTTCGCGCCCGTAACATCTGATCAAATCTCCTGGTCCCTCAACATGCACACGCATGTTTGAGGCGTTACCTAATTCAAAAACTTCCGGCGCGAATAACAACGCGGTGAGGTCGATGCTGTTGGCGAGGCGCTGTGACGTTTTCGTCACGCTTACGCTTCGAGGCTCATCGAATAATCGTATTCGCGTCGCGCAGATCAGATCTGCCAGCACAAACTTTTGATCGGCCATTCGCGCATCGCGCCCCTCCGCATCGCGAAACGCATAACTGCAGCCTCGAGATGCGCACGACGCATGCTTTACGCGCCCGCGAAATCCTGATCCTCTGTTGCAAAGCGGTCGGATGAACCGGCTGCGACCCAAGGGAGAGACACGGCCATGAAGCTCGGCACGGCGATTGCGGAAATCATGAAGCGCGAGGGGATCGAGATTCTCTGCGGCTATCCCGTCAATCATCTGATTGAGCACGCCGCGAACGCCGATATCCGCCCTATCATGGTGCGGCAGGAGCGCATCGGCGTGCACATGGCGGACGCGATCTCCCGCGTCACGTCCGGCCGCAGCATCGGCGCGTTCTGCATGCAGCACGGCCCCGGCTCGGAAAATGCGATGGGCGGGGTGGCGCAATGCTTCGGCGAGTCGGTGCCGGTGCTGGTGCTGCCGATGGGCTATCCGCGCCGGCTGGCGAACATCGAGCCGAACTTCAATTCCAGCCAGGCGATGAAGGCGTTCACGAAATCGTCAGAGCCGATCATTCTCGCCTCCGAAGTGTGCAACATCTTCCGCCGCGCCTTCACCAAATTGAAGAACGGTCGCGGCGGACCGGTCATCGTCGAAATCCCCGCCGATATGTGGAACGAGGAGGTGCCGGAGCCCTTGAACTACACGCCGGTGCTGCGCACCCGCTACGGCGCCGATCCCGTGCATGTGAAGGAAGCCGCCGAACTCCTGATCAACGCCAAGCGTCCCGTGATCTATGCCGGCCAGGGCGTGCATTATGCCCGCGCCTGGCCGCAACTGAAGCGCCTTGCCGAACGCCTCGCCATTCCCGTCACCACGAGCCTCGGCGGCAAGTCGTCCTTTCCGGAGACGCATCCGCTGTCGCTCGGCTCGGGCGGGTTAGCTGTGCCGCGCGCGGTGCCGAAATTCCTCACTGATGCCGACGTGATCTTCGGCATCGGCTGCTCGTTCACGGAGACGAGCTTCGGCATCGCGATGCCGAAGGGCAAGACCATCATCCATTCGACCCTCGACCCCAATCATCTGAACAAGGATGTCGAGGCCAAGGTCGGCCTGGTCGGCGACGCCGCGCTCGTGCTCGATGCGCTGCTCGACGAGATCGGCAAGACCGTCACGTCGGATCGCGATGCCAGCGCAGTCGCCGCCGAGATCGCCGCCATCAACGACGAGTGGCTTGCGAAATGGATGCCGAAGCTCACCCACAACGAGGCGCCGCTCAATCCCTACCGCGTGCTGTGGGACCTGCAGCACACCGTCGATGTCAGCAACACCATCATCACCCACGATGCCGGCAGCCCGCGCGACCAGCTCTCGCCGTTCTGGAAGTCGGTCGAGCCCCTCTCCTATCTCGGCTGGGGCAAGACCACGCAGCTCGGCTACGGGCTCGGACTCGCCATGGGCGCCAAGCTCGCGATGCCGGACAAGCTCTGCATCAACGTCTGGGGCGATGCCGCCATCGGCTTCACCGGCATGGATTTCGAGACCGCGGTGCGCGAGCGCATCCCGATCATGTCGATCCTGCTCAACAATTTCTCGATGGCGATCGAATTGAAGGTGATGCCGATCTCGACCGAGAAATACCGCTCGACCGACATTTCCGGCGACTACGCCGCGATGGCGCGCGCCTTCGGCGGTTACGGCGAGCGGGTGACCAAGCCTGAGGACATCGTGCCGGCGATCAAGCGCGGCATCCAGAAGACCAAGGAAGGCGTCCCCGTTCTGCTCGAATTCATCACCAGCAAGGAAACCGAGGTGTCGAGGCCGGGCACGTAGATCCTGTAGGGTGGGCAAAGCGCAGCGTGCCCACCCTACGATTCTGATCGCAAGCTGAGCCGCAGTGGTTTAAGAGGTCGGCATGTCCGAGACATCGACGTTCAATACGCCGCTACCGTTCGACGAACTGGCGGAGGCCATCAAACGGCGCCGCTCCACCTACGGACAGATCAGCGGCCTGCAGCTCGATCGCGCCGCGCCCGGCGAAGCCTGGTCACGCCTGCCCTATCGGCCGGTCTTTGTCGGCGACACGCAGACCGGCGTTCTGCATGGCGGCGTGGTTACCGCCATGCTCGACGAGAGCTGCGGCATGGCCGTGCAGCTCGCGCTGGACGGCACGCGCGCCATCGCCACGCTCGATCTGCGCATCGATTACCAGAAGCCCGCCACCCCAGGCCTCGATATCAACGCGCATTCGATCTGCTATCGCGTCACCCGCTCCATCGCCTTCGTGCGCGCGACCGCCTATCAGGAGTCCGAAGACGATCCGGTGGCCACCGCGACCGCCTGCTTCATGATCGGCGCGAACCGCACCAACATGCTGTTCGACAAGCTGCGCAATGACGCCGCGCTGCCCGTGCTCGAAGCACCGGATGATCCCACGAGCCCGTTCGCAGCCAGCCCGTTCGCGCAGTGTCTCGGCATCCGCCTCGGTGACGACGGCACGCTGGTGATGCCTTTCTCGCCGAAGATCATCGGCAATCCACTCTTGCCCGCCATCCATGGCGGCATGACCGGCGCCTTCCTCGAGACCGCCGCGGTCGTGGGCGTGACGCGCGAGCTCGGCGTTTCGGCGCCGCCGAAGCCGATCGGCCTGACGATCAATTATCTGCGCTCCGGCCGCGCCCTCGACAGCCACGCCAACGTCTCCATCGTCAAGCAGGGCCGGCGCGTCGTCGCGTTCGAGGCGCGGGCCTGGCAGGATGACCCGGCCAAGCCGATCGCCTCGGCGTTCGGTCATTTCATGCTGCGGCGATCACCCGGCCTCGATGACGAATAGGCCTTACTTGCTCGAAACCGAAACCGCCGCATCGGGTTGAGGGCCCCGCCCCGCGACCTGCAGCGTCGCGGTCATTCCGGCACTCAACGTGACGCCGTCCGGCACGTCGTCGATGGCGATGCGGACGGGAATCCGCTGCGCCAAACGCACCCAACTGAATGTCGGGTTGACGTTGGCGATCAGATCCGTGCCGATGACATTTTCCCGATCCGTGATCGCGCGAGCGACGCTTTCGACATGTCCCTTCAGCGGAGCGTCGAATCCGAGCAATCGGACGGAAACGGCATCTCCCAGGTTGATGTAGCGCAGCTTGGTTTCCTCGAAATAGCCGGCGATGTAGAAGGAATCCTGGTCGACGACGGCAAGGACCGGCTTTCCCGCCGTGACGTAGTCGCCGCGATTGAGAAGCAGATTGGTGACGTGGCCATTGACGGGCGAGCGCACATTGGTTCGCGCGAGATTGAGCTTGGCGACGCCCACCTGCGCCATCGCCTCGTCGTAAGCGGCACGGGCCGCAAGCGTGGCGCTTCGTGCCTGATTGAGGGCTTCGGCCGAGATCGCATCGACACTGAGCTTCTCGCGGCGATCTTGTTCCTCCTGCCGTTCGTCGAGCGTCGCCTTGGCTCCCGCGGCTGTGGCCTCCGCCTCCTCGAGCGCGAGCTGATAGCGCGCCGGATCGACGACGAAGAGAATATCTCCGACCTTGACCTGCTGGTTGTCCTTGACGCGCAGGTCGATCACCGCACCCGCGACATCGGGAGCGACGTTGACGACGTTGGCCCGCACCCGACCATCGCGCGTCCACGGCGTCTCCTCGTACAGCCGCCACAACCACCACCCTGCGGCGATCGCCACCGCGACGGTCGCGATCGTCACCGCGTATTGCGCAAAGCGTCCGAGACTCGGCATGGCAACAGCTCACCAATATCTCACATGCTCACGCCGACGACCAATGTGAGCAGAATGAGGTACAGCGCCGTATTGAACAGCGCCGGATGCCAGACAACACGATAAAGGCCAATCCGGTCGAATACGAGCCGCATCAGCACCCAGATGACCGCGGCAGCCCCCATATAGGCAAGAAACGGGGAGACGTAGACGCCGCCCAGATTGATCTCCTTGATCATGCGGTTGCCGCCTCGCTCACCGGCCGGGACGAAGGGCGCCGATCGCCAAAGAAGAAGCCCCCATGCTGCTCGAGGGTGGTCTGGATCCCATAGAGCGCATCGGCAACGATCAACAGATCGCCCTCGGCCGAGAACGCGCGGTTGCGCGCCGACTCGAGCAGAGGTGCGACAGACGCAGAAGCGCGTCCGGACAAGGACGCCCGAAACGCACCGGATAATCCTGCCAATGCCCCCTCGATCGAACGCGCCACATCGGGGGGCACGTGCGGCAGTTCCCGTCGCAGGATAAGGATGTTCAACCCGACGCGTAGCGCGGCAAAGCCACCTTGCACGGATTGGCCGTAGCGTGGCGTTTCGGGGTCGAGCTGTGCCAGCAGCGCATTGATGCGATCGAATGTCCGGCTCTCATACGCAGTACGGGTCTCGGGCGTTGCGGTTGTCGCAACGCGGGCCAGATCACGCAGCAAGCCACGGATCATGCGGGTGGCCGCCACTTCTCGTCCAAACGGACGGAACAGCGCCAGCGAGACCGCGCCGAAGCCGATGCCGACCAGGTAGCCCAGCGCGTTGTTGGCGAACGCCTCGAAGTCGTAGGTCATCTGGTTGGAGATGCCGATCAGGCCGCCCGCGACGAAGATCAAGGGTATCACCATCGGAACGGCCTGAGGGACCGTCAGCAGCAGCCCGCAAACGAGGTACAATGGCGCAAGCGCGACCACCAGCGCGGCAAACGTATCGAGCCTCGGCAACAGCACGAACAGGTAGGCCGCGGAGATGACGGCGGCGACGGCGGTCATGCGAAAAAACATCAGCGCGCCGGCGGCCGGGTTGTCACGCGCGCCCATGATCGCGCACATGATGCCGGCGAAGGTGACGGCGGTGGCACCATTGGGCCACGCCGAATAGATCCAGAACAGGCTGGCCAGGACGATCGTCAACGCGGCGACAACGCCACCGGTCAGCGCGAGCGCCGGCTCGCGATAGGGCTGAAAGGATGGCGCGGCTTCGCGCTCTGGGGGCAGCACTCCCAGGCCCATATGCGTCCGGATCCAGACCGTATCGCGCCAGATATCGATGATGTCCTGCAACCGCAGCAGGATGTTGCGGACCAGGAAGGCGTTCGGTGAGCTTTCAAGCTCCTGCCGCGACGGCTGTGCGGCGTCGATCTCGGCCTGGATTCTCGTCCCATCGCCTGCTTCCCGCCACGAGTCATCCGGCGTCGCCGGTCCGGTCCAGGCGGCGATATGCGCCTTCGTCATCTGCAGAAGCGGTCGCAGCCGCTCAATCCGCTGCGGGTCGCGTTGCCGCAGCAGCAATATCCGGTCATGAACCGAAACGAGATGCGACAGCAGCGATAGCAGCTTGGCTTCGAACAGGCGGACCAAACTGTCCATCGCCCTGACCGTCGGCGTATCCAGGTTGGCGAAGACGCGCAACTGCTCCAGGCCGACGACGGCAGCGATCATGCGGCGCCGGTCCGTCTGAATTTCGGCTTCGACGGAGTCTGCCGACAGCCTGTCTCCGGCCCAGCGGGCCATGGTCGGCAGCGTCGATGACAGCGCATCGACCAGGGCAGCGCCGGCGCGCTGCGGAAACACGAGGTGGTGGACCAGCGTCGCGCAGGCGATTCCGAGGATGATTTCCAGGCAGCGCGCCACGGCAAAGTCAAAGGCGGTCTCCGGAGCGAGCGCCGCGGGAAGGCCGATGATGGCGGCCGAATAGCCGGAGAGCATGCCGACATAGGCCTGCGGTGCATCGCGCAGATAGATCGAAACGGCCGTGCCCGCACCGATCCAGAGCGCCAGCGCCAGACAGAACAGCTCCGGCGCATTGGAGAACAGCGCAACCAGGACCAGCGACGCGACCGCGCCGATCACAGTCCCGAGCACCCGGTAGAGCGATTTGGCGAGCACCATCCCGGCCAGCGGCTGGGACACAACGTAGACCGTCGTGATGCTCCAACTCGGTTGCGACAAGTCCAATTGAAATGCGATGTACAGCGCCAGCACGGCAGCGGCGAAGGACTTGACCGAGAACAGCCCGTCCCGCCAGGAAAATCCGCGGATGATCGCGATCATGGTCCCCCACCCGTGAGGCGGCCTTCGACACAGCCGTGCGACCTCGCCTTCTCAAAGCAGATCAGGCGACCAAGTTCCCACGGTCGGCCGCGGTTGTGACGTATTCGCGGTGTTCCCAACCGAGCCTCGTCCTCCTGGCCGGGGATTGACGCGCTATGAGGCACCGTTTCCGACGAGCGCAAAGGGCGCCCAGACGCTGGGATGAGCATTGTCGCCCCCCTTGGCGACCAATGCCGAAATCGAGCGGCGAAGCGCCTCGGCGCGGCCGGTGTTAGGCTGCGACGTCATAACACCGATTGCGCCCGTCGTGATGGCGACGGCGGCCTCCGAATTCACCGGCCAGTGCGAGACCAGGAGCGCACGCGTGCCTGCGTAGAAGAACGCTCTCGCCAGACCGGAAAAGGCTTCCGAGTTCGCTGCTTCGCCGCCGGCCGTGTTGCAGGCTGAGAGCACGACCCAGTCGGCGTCGAGCTTGAGCGCGGAAATCTCCGACGATGTGAGATAGCCGTCGTCGGCCTGCGTAGCGGCAGCGGGCGGCGTCAGGATCAGCCCCGGCTCGATCGAGCCGCGGACCTGACCGGCCAGCGCTGCGTGCGTTGCAAAGTGAAGAATGCGAAACTGTTCCAGCCGTCCGCTTTCGCTGAGCGACTTCACCTTTGCTTCGGTCGCCTCATTGCCCAGGTAAACCTCGCCCTTCGCAGGCGCAAAGCTGTTCGCCACGGCGCACAGTTCGAGCGCGGTTTCGGGCAGCGGCACGAGATGCCTGAGTTGTTCGATGTCCGCCGTGCCGCCGGAAAGGACGACGGCCGACCGGTGCCCTCTTTGAACTACCAGGCTTGTTCGTGGCTCCGCGCCTTCTGCGCAAGTCTGATGAAGCCGCGCCTGCTTGACGCGGTCGACAACCCAGTCGCTCTGACCGTCTCCATTCAACAGCGGATTGCCAAAACCTATGAACGGCTTGGACGCCTTGCTCCGTTGCGCGACCTGGCGCAGCGCTTTCAGGCTCGAGACCGACGGCAAGACGGTCGTCGCAAACCGCTTAACCAGCCAGGGCTGCTTGGCGAGTTCCCGCCGAGCGCCATCAGATGCAGGCTTGTCCGTCAGCAGGAGCTGGAAGGGCAACGTGGCCAGGGGGCCCGATGGAACGAGAATGAGCTCCTTGCCTTCAATGTCCTTCTCGACCGGCTGAAGCAGCGCCTGGTAAAGCCCGAACGCCCGGTCCAGATCGAACGGCAATTGATCGCTCGGCGGGCGATCCATTCCGAGCTTTTCGGCGCAGGCGCGGCTCGCATCCATCCACGCTTCGTAATCAACGCCACAGCGCAAAATGCTGACCGTCTCCGCCACCTGCTTCGCGCCGATCGGTGCGGCGTGCCAACGGACATCGGACGCCGTGACGGTCCACACGAAGGTAAAGCGCGACGTCGTAGTGAACAGCAGCAGCGCCTCCTTCGGGCCTAGCGCTTTTCGAACCTCTTCAAGAGAAATCGATGTCCGGGCCACGAGCGCCGCGTATCCCGGAAATTGAGCCGTTATCTCGCGATCGAGCGCTTCGATGTGGCTTGCAATGCGCGTCGCCTGGCCACGGATCGCCTGCTCCGTCTCCTGATTGCGCGCTGCATTCGGCTGCGAAATGGCCGAGATCAATAGTCTATCCGTCGCTAGCGCCTGCTCGCTCAGGTCCTGTCGCAGGCGAACCCGAGCCGACAGATCTCCGCTGCCCGCCGCGATCCGCGCCGACATTCCGCTGACGGCCTTTGCCGCCTGTTCGTCCCCGATCCACTGCGCGGTCTCGAAGGCCCGAGATCGCAACGTCGTCGCCTTGTCGCCATCAGCCGCGCCTGCGAGCTGGTAGGCGGCAACGATCATGCCGGGGAATGGATTTGTGTTGTCATGGAATTTCAGATCGGCGGTGGTTTGCGCCGCATTGGCTTCGCCAGCGCTGCGGTTGATCAATATCGTGGAAGCGCGCGCAAACGCATCATAGGCCCGCTGCCAATCACTGGCGTCCAAGTAATGCGCCCCGAGGTTGTTGAAGCTGTTGGCGACGTCCGGGTGCACCTCGCCAAGTGTATTCAGGCGGATGTCCAGCGCCCGCTTCAGGAGCGGCTCGGCATCCTGGGACCTGCCGGTGCTGTCCATGATGACAGCAAGATTGTTGAGGCTGCTCGCAACCAGCGGGTGGACCTTGCCAAGCGCTGCCTCGCGTATCGAAAGCGACCGGCGCGCCAAGGCCTCCGCCTCCGCGTAGCGCGAATCGTCGCCAATCAACGTGACGAGATTGTCGAGCGAGACGGCGATATCGACATGGTTCGCACCGAGGCTCTTTTCGCGGATCGCCAGGGAGCGGCGGAACAATTGCTCGGCCTCCTTCTTGCGACCGGCATAAGCCTTTGCGTCAGCGAGATTGTTTAACGTCGTCGCCACATTCGGGTGATCAGGTCCGAATGCCTTTTCCTGAATGGCAAGGGCGCGAACCAGCAGGGTTTCGGCGTCCTGGGCCCTGCCCTCCCGAGAAAGAACGATCGCGAGATTGTTGAGGCTGGCGGCGACGTCGGCATGATCGCTGCCGAGCGCCTTTTCCCTGATGGCCAATGTGCGCCGTGCCAGTTGCTCGGCGTCGGAAAGCCGCCCCTGCAGGCGCCTGAGTTCTCCGAGATTGTTGAGCGTCGAGGCGAGATAGACGCTGTCACGGCCGTGGCGCTGTTCCTGGAGACCGAGCGCTTCAAGGAACCGTTCCTCGGCAAGCTGCAACCGGCCTTGCGCCTTGTAGACCTCCGCGATGTTGTTCAGGACCACCGGGACCATGATGTCGGCCTGTCCCGATGCGCGTTTCAAGACTTCAAGCGCGTGGCTGTAAATCTCGAGCGCCTCCGCCTCTCTCAATTGACGGTGACGCACATTGCCAAGCTGCATGCGCGCCATCGCGGTGTTGAGATTGTCGCGGCCCAGGGCGCTTTCGTTGATGGCGATCGCGCGCGAGGCATTGCGCTCGGCGTCGTCCAGTCGGTTCTGGCTGAAGGCGATCTGGCCGAGGGTGGCAAGGACCGCCGCAACATCAGGATGGTTTTGCCCCAACGCCTTCTCGCGGATGGCAAGGGCTCTTTTCAATGCGGTTTCGGCTTCGGTCATCTCGCCCTGGGCCTGCAGCGCCTGCGCCAGCACGACAAGGGTTGTCGCCGTCAAAAGCGACTGTCGACCGGTGGTCTTTTCAGCCTCGCTTGTCAGCTTTCTGGCCAGCGGCAGGGCTTCGCTGTATCGCCCCTCCTTGGCGAGCGCCGTGATGCGTTGCATCAGCGCCAGCATTTCCTGCTCGCCTGCCCCGGAAGGCAACGTAACCATGCCTGCAAGGAATAAAGCGACGATAAACCGGGCGATCAACGTTCGGCCTGCTCGCATGCCCCACCGCTCCAATTCACTTTTGCAAAGCATCTGACATCGCCACCCTCTGGGGCTAGAGCAAGGCCGAAGCCGAGCCCTGCTCCGCACGGCGGTGTCGTTGTAGGGTGCAAAACCCTCGGCACATACTCGGCTCAATCGAACAAGGCGAGATGACACTGCCGCGTGCCCCGAAACGCGATGCGCGCGCATGTCAAATTTCCTAGACATTTCAACGTGATTTGCCCGGTCCAGTCCCCACGCGAAAAACATTCCGCTTCCGTCGTCGGGCAAATCAGTGATTTAACCCCGCGCGTCTCACCCAAGATGAGGGGCGGATCGCGATCGTCACGAACGTTGCGGTGAGATGCGGTGGACGTGAAGCGCGTGACTGACGAGCACACACATCACGGACGGCGAAGTCGTGTGGTCCTGGCGCCCCGACGCTGGCGCTAAGTTTTTCGCGCGAACAAG
>NZ_JAQMIL010000107.1:0-21629 GCF_029990105.1 Bradyrhizobium sp. Arg237L
CTCCGATGGTTCGAGTGTGGAAACCCAAACCTACCGGAAAGGGCGCGCTCACCGCCCCATGGAATCTACAAAATCACCGGGTCACTTCGTCAGCAGCGCGAAGGCGCCGTTCCAATCTTCCGGGGGCGGGTTCTCGAGGAAATGGCGGATGCGCGCTTCGTAGAGATTGTATAGCCGTTCCAGCGCATGACCCTCGTCGGTCTTGCGGCCCCGCTCGATGGCGGCTAGCGCACCTTGCCAATCGCGGCCGCGGTAGCAGGCCAGCATCTCGATCGTGAGGTTGCGCAGGCGCTGGAAGCGGCCGGACTGCGCAATGTCCTCGCGGCCGGCGATCGCGTAGATCACCTCCGGCTCCTTCTTGCCCTTGACCATGATGAAGTCGAGCTCGAGGATTGCGAACTTCTCCTTTGCGGCGAGCGCAGTCTTCGACCCCACGATGATGGGAAAACCGTATTCCTTGGACTGCCCCTCGAGGCGCGAGGCGAGATTGACGCTGTCGCCGAGCACCGAATAGTCGAAGCGCAGGTCGGACCCCATATTGCCGACCACGCAGACGCCGGTGTTGAGGCCGATGCCGACATTGAGCGGGATATAGACGTGCCCGCCCGCGTCCGCCTCTTCTTTGCGCAGTTTGTTGAGCTCGTCGATGCGCTCGAGCATGTCGATCGCCGCCTCGCAGGCGTTGATCTCGTGCGCCTTGTCGTCGAGCGGCGCGTTCCAGAACGCCATGATCGCATCGCCCATGTATTTATCGATCGTTCCCTTGCGGGCGAGGATCGCATTGGTGAGCGGCGTCAGGAAGCGGTTCATCAGGGCGGTCAGTCCCTGCGGGTCGTGCTTGTAGGATTCCGAGATCGTGGTGAAGCCGCGGACGTCGGAGAACATGATGGTCATTTCGCGCTCCTCACCGCCGAGCACGAGCTTCTCGGGCGACTGCGCGAGCTGTTCGACCAGCGCGGGCGACATGTACTGGGCGAAAGCGCCGCGAATCTGCTTCCGCTGCTGCTGCTCGCGGACGAAGCTCGAGAAGATCAGCGTGAGATAGATCGCCGTGGTCGACATCAACGGATAGGTGAAATCGATTAGCAGGCGGTGCTGCGTGTAGAAGTACCAGGAGGTGCCGATCAGCGCGGTCGCGAATACCGCACCTAAGCCGACCAGCGTGATCGGCCCGAACAGCGGGGCGATTGCGATCACGAGCAGGCCGAACACCAGCGCGGTCGCGAACTCGAACGCGATGCCGTAGTTCGGCTGCGATACGCTGGCTCCGCTCAGCGCGCTCTCCAGCACCTGGGCGTGGATCTCCACGCCAGGCATCGCGGGCGTGACCGGCGTGGTCTTGATATCGTTGAGCCCGACCGACGAGGTGCCGATCAGGACCAGCTTGCCCTGGATCCTCTCCGCCGGCACCCGCCCGTGCAGCACGTCGACCGCCGAGACGTAGATCGAAGGGTCAGCCTGGGCGAAGTGCACCCAGAGCTGGCCGTTGTGGTCGGTCGGAATCCGCAAGCCGCGGAGCGAGAGGCTCTTGATTCCGGCCTCGTCGGTATCGATCAGCACGGTGCCGGAGCCGGTCGCGACCCTCAGCACCTCAAAACTCAGCGACGGCATGGTGGCGCCTTGCGCCAGCATGATCATCGGCACGCGGCGGACGATGCCGTCGCGCTCGGGCCTGATCGTGAACAGGCCGCGGCCGGCGGCGGCCCCTTCCAGCACGGGGACGTTGCGGAGCAGGCCGGGGAAATCGAACATGAAAGGCTGCGGCTCTTCCCCCTTCATGGCGAGCGGCGTCAGCGGCAGCGACTTGTCGAATTCGGCGACCACGAATGGCAGGCCGGAGGCGCCCAGCACCACGCGCGACTTGCCCATCGCCTCCGCCAGGATCTGGTCGTTGCTCGGCAGCGCCCGCAGCTTCGCTCTGGTCTCCTCGTCGAGGTTACGGATCGTATCGGCGGCGGCATCCGGATTGAGCCGATCGGGCTCGGAGAACACGATGTCGAAGGCGATCACGACCGCGCCAAGCTTGGTCAGGTTGGTGACGAGATCGGCGATCTGCGTGCGCGGCCAGGGAAACTGGCCGAGCTCGGACAGGCTCTGTTCGTCGATATCGACGATGGTGACCGGCCTGATCGTCTTGACCCGGGGCTCGATGACCTGGAAACCGTCAAACGTCCTGACCCGAAGTTCCTCGATCGCCGGCGGATCGAGCACTCTGAGCGCGGCGAAACCGACCAGTATCGCAAGGCAGGCGAGCCGCGCATAGCCGAAGCGCCGCTTGAACCACCTTCGCAATGCCTTCAGCCGTCTCATGCCGCTTCGATATCACGCCCGCGTCGATTGATCACGCCGGGAGTTTTCAAGAGTGCGGTGCACCCAGGCGTGCGGGCCGGCTCGGTCAGACGCTCCCCGGCGGAAGGATGAAGTCGTTGGCGTGCAGATGGGCCAGCGCGACGTTCTTCAGCAGGATCGTGTTGTGATCGTTGCCGTCAAGGTCGATCTGTACGTCATTGCCGTTGTTCACGCTGTTGGCGTGGCTTTCGAGCCAGTGACTGAAATCGTTCGGCCCGCTCGGATCGAAGGCGACATAGTCCAGCTCGATCTTGTCCTGGCCCGGCGTGAAATCGCCGATCGTGTCGTGGCCGATGCCGCCGGCATTCTGCTTGAAGACGAAAGTGTCGTTGCCGCCACCACCGAAGAGGACGTTGTCGTGGCCGTCGCCGGTCAGCGTGTCGGCGAACGCGGTGCCGCGCAGGTTCTCAATCGAGGAGAAGATATCGCCTGCGGCCGCGGTGCCCGCGGTAGCGCCGGTGAGCAGGTTGACGCTGATCGAACCGCTCGCGTGCGAGTAATCCACGGTGTCGCTGCCTGGATCGGTCGGGCCGAGCGGACCGCCGAGGCCGTTGAAGACATCTGGATGATTGCTGGCCAGGAACACGTCGGGGCCGACGCTGCCGACATAGTTGAAGGCAACCGCGCCGAAGATGTCGCCAAAGCTTGGTCCTGTGGACTGCACCGGATCGGACGGAGCAGTGGTATTGACGACGGCCTGGACACTCATGTTCCAGCCATGGGTGCTGACCAGCAGATGCGCCGCCGTGGCCTGGGCCGGATCTGTCGTACCGAAAATATCGATCTCGTCGATGACATAGGAGATAGAGCCGGTCTGCGGATCGAAGCTGTAGTCGCTGCTGACCATCTCGAAAACAATGCCTTTGCCGGCGTTGAGGACAAAGGCATGGTCGCTGGAGCCGTCACCCGTGACGGGCTGGCCCGCCGCGAAGTCGTCATAGAACGTGCTGAAGTCGTAACCATCGGGCGTATGCACGGCAACTGTAACGGTAACCGGCGTGACCGCCTGATCGAGCGTCAAGTTTGCCGTCGAGCTTGCGTGCAGCGCCCCGTCGGAGGCCACGTAGGTGAAGCTGACAGGGCCGGCATAGCCCGACGCCGGCGTGTAGATCCAGCTGCCGTTGTGATTGTCAACGAGATCGCCGCCACCACTCGCGATGCTGAGGCCGGTGATCGACAGCGACTGGCTGTCGATATCGCTCACGCCCGGAAGCAGATCGGAGGCATGGATGATGTAGGACGCGTCTTCGGTGCCATGCGTCAGCGTCACCGGCACCGCGACCGGCGCATCATTGGTGCCGGCGATCGTCCATGACACCGAGGCCTGTGTGATGGCGTCACCGTCGGAGACGCCATAATTGACTGTTACCGTGGTCTGCTCGCCCTGAGCCAGGTGCTGGTAGGCGGCAACGCTCGGATCGAGCGTGAAGGAATGCGTATCGGCGTTGTAGCACACCCCGTCCGGCAGTTGCGTCGGGACGTTGACGACCGTCAGCACGTCATGGTCGGAATCGGATGCGTTGGCGAGCGCGTCCAGCGTGCTGGGGCTGCCATCTTCCGTCGCCGATCCCGTAACCGCGCCCGAAACCACCGGCGCGTGGTTGCCGATCTCGTTCAGCGTGACGGATACGGTTTGGGTGAGCGTGCCGCCGTGACCGTCGCTGATCACGACGTTGAAGGTCTCGACCTTGCTGTGACCCGGCAAGCCGTCGAGTGCCTGCCGCACGGCTGCGGGATCGGCGGTGTAGGTCCAGGCGAATTGCCCGCCGACACCGCCGATGTCGGACTGCTTGACCAATGTCAGCGTTCCCAGCGCAGTGCCGCTGCCGGTATAGCTGCTGGTGGCGGTATGGACGTCGTTGAGGTCAGGATCGGCGAAATTGATCGCGCCTGTCGCGGTGAGGCCCACCTCGCCGTTGTGCACCTCGAACTGATCGACGCCGTCGATGCCGGTATTGCCGTCGGTGGTCGGAAGGGTGAGCAGCGCGTCCTGGTTTCCGGATTGCGGCAGCTCGTAGTAATGCGTGCCGTCGCCGGCCGAATAACCGGCGCGCGCCGGGGTGCCGCCAAGGCCATCGGAGCCGCCGCTGGCGTCACCGGTCGTCCATTTGATATCGCCGTAGCGATACTGGACGTCGAAATTGCCGTTGCCTTCGCTGATCAGGACGAGCTGGAACGAATTCAGCTTGTTCGCTCTCTCATTGTAATAGCCGACATCATCCCAGGTGATGGTCATGACGCCATCGGCCGCGTCGAGATCGTAATAGACGTTGCCATGGCCGCGGGTATCGACGTCGGCCCAGAACACCGCGATGATCGGATTGTTCAGGCCCGCGTCGATCATGCTGGGCGTATAGGCGTCGGTCGGCGAGCCGAAGGTGATGTTGCCGTTGTTGTTGATGTAGAGCGACTTGTATTGATGGCCGAAGAAATTGATGCCTTGCGCGCCGAACGCTGACGTGATGTCGATGGCTTCGGAGGAATTATCATCGCCATGGTCGAGCGCGAGCTCGCCATAACCCTCCGCTCCAGGAAGATCCTTGATCAGGCCCGTCCCCAGAAGCTTTGCGGCAACCTCCTGGCTGACATGGCCATTTGAGACGGGCACGTTGATCACGCCATCCGTCACTGTTCCGCCCGCCAACGTCGGCGCATCGTTGACATTTGTGAAGGCAATGCTGCCCGCCTTCACATTGGAGAGCATTTCTCCATCATTGGCCTGGATCGAGAAGGTCGGCGCCGCCTCGCCGCCGTCGTGAACGAAGCGGACGTGCCCTGCGGCGAGATCGGCCGAGGTGAAGCTGGCGGTATCAATCCAGCCTTCGCCACCCAACACCTGGAACTTGCCATGCGTGACATTGGTGACCGTGAAGGTAAAGCTGGAATCGTCGAGGTCGGTGACGTTGATGTTCGCCGGCGTCAGCAGCACCACCCCGCCCTCGGACACCGCGAGCGTGGCATCGTGGACAACCGGAGGCGTGTCCGCCACCGGGATAGTCGGCGGAATGGCATTGTGGACGCCGATCGTGATCGGGATGGTCGTCGTGCCGCCGTTATATGTGAGCTTGATCAGGAATTGCTGGGTCGCCGTGTCGCCATAGACCAGCGAGGCAAAATCCGATTTGTTCTCGGCGAACGTCCAGTTCACGAAATTGCCGTCGGCGCTGAAGCTCACGTGCAGGAGACCGGTCGGATTGCCCGCCGCGTCGGTGACGGAAAGCGAGACGTCGTTGATTCCGCCGGTGATGCCGACTTTGCCGTTGGTCGTCAGGACCGACCCCGAGTTGGCGGTCTGCTCAACGATCGCGTTGCGGCCGGAACTCGGATCGACCACGAAAATATCGCCGCCAGGCCCGTCCGCGGTGGAAAGATTCGACGCGTTACTGCCGAAGGCGATGAACAGGCCGCCGGCGCTGATGGTTGCGCCGAGGTTGGAGGCGGCGTTACCGGACGCCCCATCGGCCGCGGTCGAAACCAGCATGATCTTCGGATGGGCGGGATCGGTGAGATTGACCACATAGGTATCGGCAACCGAATTGTGGTCGTTCGACGTCAGCGCGGCGTCGCTCGCGAAGATGATGAAATGGCCGTCGGGGCTGATGACGGGGTTGTAGCTCCCGCCGCTCGGGTTCGACGTGTGGAAGACGATCTGGTGGGTCTGCAGGTCGTAGAGGTAGATTTCCGAGTGCCCACTCGCGTCGGCGCTTTGATAGACGACATAGCGGCCGTCGGCACTGAGCGAGGCGGCGCTCGCGCCGACCCCCTGCGCGGTGTCCGCGATCGTGCTGATGACCCCGGTTGACCGGTCATAGACGTAGAGATGGCCCGAATTGCCTCCGGGATCGGCACCCCAGAACGCAACCACATGGCCGTCAGCGCTGATCACCGGCTTCAGCAACGATCCGCCGGCACCGGCATCGGCGGGCGTGATCGTGGTGAGGACGTGCCCCTGCCGATCGTAGACGATGATATTGCCGCCGTTCTCGACCGCGATCCTGCTGCCGTCGCCGCTGACCGCAGGCGACGTGCCCACGCCAATCTGTGTCGTCGTGTGGTACTGCGCCGAAGACGGATCGTTGTTGTAGAGGAAGATGACGCCGCTGGAGCTTTGATAGACGACGGAGTGACCATCCGAGCTGATGGTCGGCGAACCATAGATGCCCCCGGAAGGCGAGATCACGATGGTGACACCGGTCGCGCGGTCGAACAGATAGATGACGCCGTCGGGGTCATAAGTGACGAATTGCCCGTCGGCGCTCATCACCGGCCCGAAATGATCGCCAGTGCTGGTCGTGGAGATCCTGGTAACCGTTGGCGGATTGACGACGAACGGGATCGACGGCTGCGGCCCGGTGGGCTGGTTGTTTTGCTGCCCCGGGAGGCCCTGATCAAGCAATGCCTGATTTGATATACCGCCCGCGCCGGTTCCGTTGCCCGTATCCATCAGGACGGAAAAGGTCTTGGCGGAGCCGGTGTTGCTGCTGTTGATAGTGGTGTTGAGCGCCGAGCGGAATTCGGTTCCCGGCGAATTGGGCGAGGTCGAACTGCCGATGTTCGCAAATTTCGTCCGCGGGTTGGCGTTGTTCTCGGTGTGCTGCGGCAGGTTCGGGTCGATCGCCTTCTGGATCTCGTAGGTATTGAGCACCGCCTGGAAGGTCGCGAATTCCTGCGCGATCTCCGCCAGCGTCTTGGCGCTTTCCCGCGCGATCAGTTCGAAAGCCGCAGTCGGCGTCAGCGTCAGGATGCTGCCATTGCTGGTCACCGTGCCGATCAGAACGCCGCGCGTGTTGAAGACCTGGACAGCATGGACCTGGTTGTCCTGCTGATCGACGACGGAGATCTTCACCGTGCCGTCGACCGACGAGATGTCGAGGATAACAGCGGTGCCGCGGATACCCATGGTCGCGATCGGGGTGGCGACTTTCATGTCGCCGGTCCTGGCGACCTGGCCGGCGACGAAGCTGGCGGCGCCCTGCACCAGCGTGATCAGCGAGGAGTTCGAATTGCTGCTGGCGTCATAGGTGAGCTCGTTCAGCATCAACCGCGCATTGGCGTTGAGGTTGAACGTGGTGCCGTCGTTCAGGACGAGGCCGAGCGTAGAATCGCTGCCGGTCTGCACCACGTCGCTCTGATAAACCGCTTCGCCATTATGCAGTTCGACGGTGACGCCGCTGCGCACCACGCTGGCACTGCCAGTCATCTTGGCGATATGACCGACCAGATCTGCCGCCGGCGGCGTTCCCGCCTGCGCGTAAACAGTGTGCCCGGTCAGCGCATCAACGACCTTCGGATCGAGCGACGCGCCCTCGGGGGAAACCAGTATCGGGTGCTTGTCGCCATGGAAGTAGTTCGGCACCACCACGCGATGCAGCTCGTCGGAGATGACGAGATCGTTGCCGGATTTGTGGAAGTTGCCGGAGAACAGAAGATGCGCATCAGGAACAGTAAAGCTGTCCGCGTGGCCATCGCGGAACGAAAACGAATCAAGATCGACATGCGCGTTGGAAACAGACCCCAGCCCACTCGACGCAACGTTGTCGGCGTACTTCAATGCCCCCACCAGAAATAGTTAATAAAAATGTAAATTTCCTTAGCCAAACCTACACATATCATTAGGAGAAACCACGCGAAAGCACTCACACCGAGTGCGAGGCCCATTGGCAGCGCGGTCGGGAAGTCTTCTTTCAGCCTGGCACGAAGCAGATTTGATCCGGCGCGCGTTGTTGCCCGAAGAGCGCATGGAGCCCCATTTAATTTGCAGAAAATTGAAGTGAATTCAATTACTTCTTACGAAGGAAGGATATTTCCGACTGCTGGCCGTCCGCCCAACCGCGCCAACCTACACCGGCGTTCGGGCGCCCAATGTGATGTAGATTACGGATCAAGGGAAAAGCTGCCCCGTTAGTCATATGTTCAGAAAGACCGGCCGCCTGATGCGTCCGACGACTTCCGATGCTGTTGCGCCAGCCCGCCTGCGGACACGCGCCTATTAAGCCAACATCAAGGATAAGACATCGTTACCCCCGAAAAGGTTCGACCGGGGCGTTGGCAAGATCGGTAAAATTTTCGACGGTTTGGCGAGACTGGCTTCAGCGTCTTCCGCATTTCTCCCGCCCGTCCGCACCTCCTTAAACAGATCGCAAGCGCTCTCGCACGATCCTCTTCCCACGAAACGGTCCGGTTACGCGCTGGCGAACGCCGCCGATATCCGGACAGGGGGTGTCAGATGGGAATGTTCGGTTATGCGGGCGCGCTGCGTGCGCTCATGTTGGCCTTTGCTCTGCTTTGGCTTGCACCGGTGGCACAGGTCAGCGCGGGGACGCTGCTGTCCCCGGGGGGCGCGGTCCTGATCAAGAAATCGATCGAGCCGTTCGGGCGCGTGACAGCCATCCTCTCGGAGGGCGGATTGCGCGACAAATGGCTCGGGCTGCAGCACCGGCTCGCCGATGATCTGGTGCAGCTTGCGCTGTGCGAGGGCGACCGCGAGGGCTGTGTCTCGCCGGCCGCGCTGAAATTCCTCGCCGTCGTCGACGACGCGAAGGCCAGAGACGGCCGCGCCCGGCTCGGTGAAGTCAACCGCGCCGTCAATCTCGCGATCAGGCCCGCGGATGACCTCGTGCAATATGGCGCGATCGACGTCTGGGCTTCGCCGCTGATGACCTTTGCGAGCGGCGCCGGCGATTGCGAGGACTACGCCATCGCCAAATTCGTCGCGCTGCGTCTGGCCGGCATGGCGCTCGAGGACCTGCGGATCGTCATCATGCATGACACGCTTCGCGGCGAGGATCATGCGGTGACCGCGGCCCGGCTCGACGGCCAGTGGCTGACGCTGGACAACCGCCGTATGATGATGGTGGCCGATACCGACGTCAGAAACTACCGGCCGACTTTCGTGGTCGATGAGACCGGCGTCCGGCGCTATGCCGACATGCCGCTGGTGGCCGAAGCGGCGCTGCACTAACCACCGTCATTGCGAGGAGCGAAGCGACGAAGCAATCCATCTCTCCGAACGTGGCCGCATGGATTGCTTCGCTTCGCTCGCAATGACGGCGATACTCAGAACGACAGACTATCCTTCGTCAGCACCCAGCGGCCGTTCTTGATCTGCTGCACCTGCGTGATCGTGTTGGCGAGGTGGTCGTTCCTGGAGAACTTGGTCGGCGGCGAATTGAAGATGTCGAGGAACTTTTCGCCCGATTCAAGCGAATCCAGCATCTTCTGGCCGGTCAGATCCTTACCCGCCTTCTGCGCATAGAAGGCGAACGTCATCACCGCGTTGTAGCCGATGATCGCCTGCGTGTTGGCGTCGGTGCCGAACATCTTTTTGTAGTTGGCGAGCCAATCCTTCACCTTGCCCTTGGCGGTGTCCTCATAGGGGATCTCGAAGCCGGACGCCGCATAGAGACCCTCCACCGCTTCCTTGCCGAGCGCCGGCACTTCGAGCACGTTGGTCGGCGTCGCGCCGAGGAAGGTCACGTCCCAGCCGAGCTTCTTCGCCTC
Source organism: Bradyrhizobium sp. Arg237L (assembly GCF_029990105.1). Lineage (NCBI taxonomy): Bacteria > Pseudomonadati > Pseudomonadota > Alphaproteobacteria > Hyphomicrobiales > Nitrobacteraceae > Bradyrhizobium > Bradyrhizobium sp. Arg237L. The sequence goes on from NZ_JAQMIL010000107.1 coordinate 9,850, forward strand.
GTTCATCGCGCCGATGGTCTCGCGGATCACGGTGCCGAGCACGACAAGGTCGCAGCCGTCGGCCTTCATCTTGGCGACCTGGGCGCTGAAGTCGGAGGCGCCGCGCTTGTAGCTGGTGATCGAGGCCGGCTGCAGCTTCATCGCTGCGAGCTGCTGGGTGAAGCCGTCGAGCACGTTTTTGCCGTACTCGTCATCCTGATGCATGATGCAGGGCTTCTTCGGGTTCTTCTGCTCCACCATGTATTTGAGCGCGGCGCGCGTGCTCTCGACATAAGGCAGCAGGTTGTTGAACTTCAGCCGCTCCTGCGGCTTGCTCGGATCGAACTTGAAGGTGAATTCGGCCGCCGTCAGCGGGAAGAGCTGGAGCACGCCGGCATCGAACAGCACGTCCTGCGCGGCCAAGACGGTCGGCGAGCCCATCGGGCCGATCATCGCGAAGATCTTGTCGCGCTCGACCATCTTCTGCGAGGCCAGCACCGCCTTCTTCGGATCGTAGCCATTGTCCTCAAGGATCATTTTGATCTTGCGGCCGTTGATGCCGCCGCTCGCGTTGATCTCCTCCACCGCCAACTTCATGCCGTTGGAGACCGGCACGCCCCAGACCTTGATCGGGCCGGACAGGTCCTGATGGGTGCCGATGACGATCTCGTTCGCCGAGATGCCTTCATTGGTGACCTTGGTTTGCGCTGACGCCGGCAGGTGGGTCAGCGCCAGCGCGCCCACCGCAAGGCCCAATGCCTTGAACGCTTTCGACATAATGATCCTCCTCTCCATGGCCCATATCGAGCGAAGGACCGGGCCTGTTTGGGCTCCCTCGCCTTTCTCTTGACCTCGCCCCGCTTGCGGGGAGAGGTCGAAATTCAAGCGCAGCTTGAATTTCGGGTGAGGGGGAGCTTCCGCGAGTCCGTTTGTCACCGTGTTCGCGGAGAGAGCCCCTCACCCCAACCCTCTCAGAGCGAGCTCTGCTCGTCTCGGTCCCGTAAGAACGGGGAGAGGGAGCAATAAGTCGTCCCTAAGCGACCGCGCGCTCGCTGTACATCGCCTCGATCTCGGCGGCGTAACGCTTGTTCACGAAGCTGCGCTTCAGCTTCATGGTCGGCGTCAATTCCTCGTCTTCGGGCGTGAGCTGGCGCTCGATCAGATAGAATTTCTTGATGGTCTCGACGCGCGCGAAATTGGCATTCACGGCCTCGATCTCGCGGTGGATCAGACCCTGGATCTCCGGCGCACGGCACAGGCTCGCATAATTGGTGAAGGGGATGTCGTGGTCCTGGGCGTATTTCTCGACATTCTCCTGGTCGATCATCACAAGGCAGGTGAGGTACGGCCGCTTGTCGCCGATCACCACCGCGTCCGAAACATAGGGCGAGAATTTGAGCTGATTCTCGATTTCCGAGGGCGTGATGTTCTTGCCGCCGGAGGTGATGATGATGTCCTTCATCCGGTCGGTGATCTTGACGTAGCCCTCGTTGTCGATCGTGCCGACATCGCCGGTATGCAGCCAGCCCCTGGCATCGATGGTCTCGACGGTCTTCTCGGGTTGGTTGAGATAACCCATGAACAGGAAGTCGCCGCGGATCAGGATCTCGCCCTTCGGGCAGATCATCACCTCGCCCCAGGGCGCGGCCTTGCCGACCGAGCCGAGCTTGATGCGTTCGGTCGGCATGATGGTGGCGACCCCGCAATTCTCGGTCTGGCCATAGACCTCGCGCATGTCGATTCCGAGCGCGAGATACCAGCGGATCAGATCGGGCGCGATCGGCGCGGCGCCGGTGAGCGCGATCCGGCAACGGTCGAGCCCGAGCATGCGGCGGATGTTGCGGAACACCAGCCAGTAGGCCAGTCGGTTGGCAAAGCGTAGCGACAGCGGCGGTTGCTCGCCCTGCAGCCGATAGTCGGTCATACGATAGCCAATCGCCATCGCGCGGCGGTAGACCCAATTCTGGAACGGGGTCGCATCCTTCAGCGCGATCGTGATGCCGGAGTAGAATTTCTCCCACACCCTGGGCACGGCGAGGAAGGCGGTCGGCTGCACTTCGCGCAGATTGTCCGGCACGGTCTCGGGGCTCTCGGCGAAATTCATCACCGATCCCAGCGCGACCGAGATGTAATAGCCACCGACGCGCTCGGCGACATGGCAGAGCGGCAGGAACACCAGCCGCTCCTCGTGATCGGTCGACGGGTAGAGGTCGTTGGCATGGCGCATCTGATGCGTCACGCTGCGGTTGGCATGCATCGCACCCTTCGGCGGACCTGTGGTGCCGGAGGTATAGACGAGGATCGCGAGATCGCCGCTAGTCCTGCTTCCGATCATCTCGTCCCACAGCGCCTCATTGTCCTGCGCATGATTGCGGCCCAGCGCGGTGAACTCGGCAAGCGACATCACCATGGGATCGGAGAAGCCGCTCAGGCCCTCCATGTCGAAGACCACGATCCGCTCCAGCGTCGGGCAGCGCGAGCGGCAGGCGAGCAGCTTGTCAAGCTGCTCCTCGTCTTCCGCGAAGACCACGCGGGTGCTGGAATCATTGATGAGATACTCGACCTGGACCGGCGAGTCTGTCGGATAGATGCCCGAGGAGACGCCGCCGGCGCAGAGGATGCCCATATCGGCATAGACCCATTCCGGCACCGCGTTCGCGATGATGGAGGCGACATCATCGGGGCGGAAGCCAATGGCATGCAAGCCGTAGGCGATGTCCTTGGAGATCTGCAGCCACTCACGCCAGCTTGTCGGCTGCCAGATGCCGAATTTCTTCTCGCGGATCGCGGGTCTGTCGCCGCGCGTCTCCACCGCCAGCACAAAGCTCCTCGCGATCGTATCGGCGACCGTCAGCACCGCCGGTCCGGCCATGCCCGTTCCCTCCTCTCCTCGCCCGTCGCGATCGCCGGCTTTGCGCCGATCTTTTCGCGACAGGCCTTCAATCTACCGCCAAGTCCCTCTCAACGCCATGTTTTCTTCTTTTTCCAACGTCGCTCCCCCCGCGCACCCGCCTCCTTGGCGCCGAGATAGAACTCCTGGATATCCTTGGAATGCATCAATCGCTCGCAGGTGTCGTTCATCACGATCCGGCCGATCTCCAGCACATAGCCATAATGCGCCGTCTCCAGCGCGACCTTGGCGTTCTGTTCGACCAGGAGGATCGACATGCCCTGTTCTTCATTGACCCGGCGGATGATGGTGAAGATCTCCTTCACCAAGATCGGCGACAGCCCAAGCGATGGTTCGTCCAAAAGAAGCAGCGTCGGCCGGTTCATCAGCGCCCGCCCGATCGCGAGCATCTGCTGCTCGCCGCCGGAAAGCTGGCCGGCCGGCTGGTCGATCCGCTCCTTCAGCCGCGGGAAATAGCCGTAGACGCGGTTCAAGTCCTCGGCGACGCTGTCGCGGTCCTTTCGCGGATAGGCGCCCATCATCAGGTTCTCGCGCACCGACAGGAACGGAAACACCTCCCGCCCTTCCGGCACGTGGCTCAAGCCCAGCCGCACGATCTTGTCGGCTTCCATGCGCTGGATCGGTTTGCCGAGGAATTCGATCGAGCCCTTCTGCGGATCGAGGATGCCGGAAATCGTCTTCAGCACGGTGGTTTTGCCGGCGCCGTTGGCGCCCAACAGCGTGACGATCCTGCCGCACGGTACTTCCAGGCTGATGCCTCTGATGGCCATGATCGGCCCGTAATAGCTCTCGATATTGCTGAGCTTCAGGATGGTCTCGGGCACGACGGTGGCGATCATGGCCTCAGGCTCCGAGATAGGCCGCGACGACGTCGGGATGCTGCTGCACTTCCGCAGGCGAGCCCATCGCAAGCACCCTGCCGTAGTTCAGCGCGATGACGCGGTCGGAGACGCGGTTCACCAAGGTCATGTCGTGCTCGACCATCAAAACGGTGATGCCGAGCTCGGATTTCATGTCGCGGATCCAGAACGACATGTCATCGGTTTCCTCCACATTCAGCCCCGACGATGGCTCGTCCAGCAGGATCAGCTTCGGCTCCGAGCACAGCGCGCGGGCCAGCTCGATCACCTTGCGCACGCCGTAAGGAAGCCCCGAGATCAGCTTATCGCGATAGGGTTCGAGATCGAGGAACTCAATCACCTGTTCGACGCGGCGGCGATGCACTTTCTCGGCCGCTCGAACGCTCGGCAGGAACAATAGTTCTTGCCAGAGCTGCGTAGTGGAGTGGCGATGACGGCCGACCAGCAGATTGGAAAGCACCGTCGCATTCTCGAACAATTCGATGTTCTGGAAGGTGCGGGCAATGCCGAGCTTGGCGATGTCATAGGCTGGCTGCTCGGTGATGTCCTGATCCTCGAAGAAGATCTTTCCCGAAGTCGTTGGGTAGATGCGCGAGATCAGGTTGAAGATCGAGCTTTTTCCTGCGCCGTTCGGCCCGATGATCGAGAGGATCTCGCCCTTCTCGACCGCGAAGCTGACGGCATCGACCGCCTTGAGGCCGCCGAAGTGAAGCGAAAGATTCTCGGCGCGGAAATAGCTCATCGGTTCCGCTCCGATTTCACATAGATCTTCTGCCGCTTGAAGGTGGCGCGCTTGTAGAGCGGGAACAGCTGGAAGAAGAGCTTGATCTTGAGCCAGCGGCCGTAGAGGCCGAGCGGCTCGAACAGCACGAACAGCACGATGATGATGCCGTAGATCGCGCCCTTCAGGCCGTTGGCGGAGGCAAAGGCCGCGACCGCGTCCTGGATATGCGCCGCGCGCTCCTGGCCGGCGCCAAGCGTCGCGGCGAGGCCCGCGATCACGCCGGGCATGTCGTCCTTCAGGTAGGTCAGGAACGGATCGATCATCACCAGGAAGATCGCGCCCAGCACCGCACCATGCAGGCTGAAGGTGCCGCCGATCAGGATCACGATGATGAACTCGATCGAGAGCTGGAGCGTGAACATCTCCGGGCTGATGAAGGAGAGTTTGTGCGCGAACAAGACGCCGGCAAAGCCGGTGATGGCGGCGCTGATCGCAAACGACTTTACCTTGTAGAGCGAAACGTTGATGCCCATGCTGCGGGCCGCTGTCTCGCTGTCGCGGATCGCGACGAAGGCGCGGCCGGTCGGCGAGCGCAGCAGGTTGAGCGAGCCGACGATGGTCAGCACCAGCACGGCCAGGCAGAGATAGTAGAAGGTCGGCCCGTCGCGGGGCACCGCGGCGCCGAGGAAATAGAGCGTCTTGACCCGCATGCCCTCATTGCCATGGGTCACGCTCTCCCAGCGCGCCAGGATTTCCTCGACGATGAAGGCAAAGGAGATGGTGGCGATGACGAGATAAATGCCCTGCAACCGGAGTGCCGGGAATCCGACGAGCGCGCCGACCACGCCGGTCAACAGCCCCGCGGCCAGGAAATAGACCGGAAAGGGCACGTTGAACTGCTGCAGATAGGCGGCGGTGTAGGCGCCGATCGCAAGAAACGCCGCGTGCCCCAGCGATGCCTGCCCCGTGAAGCCGGTGAGGATCAAAAGTCCCACACCGACCGTCGCATAGATGCAGACGAAGACAACCTGGCTCATCAGATAGCTCGAGAGCACGTAGGGCGCGATCAGGAGCAACGCCAGCAACAGGCCGTATGAGAAGATGTAACCCGAATGCGGGAATAGCTTGATGTCGTCTTCGTAGTCGGTCTTGAACAGGAACCGCATGCTGCTCAAACCTTCTTGCGCACGTGAAGACCGAACAGGCCTTCGGGCTTCAGCAGCAGCACCGCGAGCAGCACGATGTAGGGCGCGACATCCTTCCATCCTTGCGGCAGGTAGAAGCCCGCCATGCTCTCGATCACCCCGATCAGCACGCCACCGACGACCGCGCCGGGGATCGATCCGAAGCCGCCAAGGACGGCGGCCGGAAACGCCTTCAATCCCAGCACCAGGCCGACATTCGAATGGATGAAGGTGATCGGCGCCAGCAGCACGCCGGCGCAGGTGGCGACCGCCGCCGAGATCGCCCACACGATCGAGACTACGCGCTTGACCGGGATACCCATGTAATAGGCAGCCAGCATGTTCTCCGAGCTCGCCCGCATCGCGGTGCCGAGCGTGGTGCGGTTGAAGAACAGATAGAGCAGCGCGCACAGGATGATGGTCGCCGCGATCACCGACAGCTTGTCGTAGGCCAGCACCAGGCTGCCGATGCGCAGGACGCCCTGGCTGAACGGCGTCTCGATCTTGAAGTCGTCGGTGCCCCAGATGATGCCGGCGACCGAGCGCAGGAAGTAGCCGAGGCCGATGGTCGCCATGATGATGGAGAATTGCGGATATCCGAGGATCGGCCGCACCACCAGCCGCTCCGCGAGCATGCCGAAGAGCGCCATCGCCGCCACCGCGCCGGCAAAGCCAATCCAGTAATTGAGGCCGAGCATGCCGATGAAGGTGAAGGCGAAAAAGCCGCCCAGCATCATCAGATCGCCCTGGGCGAAATTGACGACCTCGGTTGCCTTGTAAACGAGCACGAAGCCGAGCGCGATCAGGCCGTAGACGCAGCCAAGCGCAATGCCGCTCACGAGCTGCTGAACAAAGTCCAGCATCGTTTTCCCTCCCCGATGCACGGCAATTCTTGATGATTGCTCGTTGCATCCCGCTTCCGCCCTCCTCTTTTCGGGAGCGCTGGAAGCTGCATGTGTCCGGTGACGATTTGAGCGCAAAGCGGGAAGCGCTGTCAACAAAGCGCTGCGCCCACCACCTGGCATAATTGCGCAGAAATGCCGCAGCCCGTAGTTCTCCGGCATTGCCGGCGATTTGCGGCCTGCGATTCACCGCGCCGAAACGCTTTTCGGCCCATGGTCCGCAACCAGACATCAACCTGGACCGTCCCCACATCATGCCATCAGATCCGCCAGCACTCGGAGTGCGAGGGTTAACCAAGCGTTTCGACCGGCCGGCGGTCGACGCGCTCGATCTCACCGTGCGGGCCGGCGAGTTCTATGCGCTGCTCGGGCCGAACGGCGCCGGCAAGACCACCACGCTGCGGATGGTCGCCGGCCTGCTCAAGCCCGACGCCGGCTCGGTGTCGATCTTCGGCATCGACGCCCTGTCCGATCCGATCGCCGCCAAGCAGATCCTGGCCTGGGTGTCGGATGAGCCGATGATCTACGACAAGCTCACCCCCCTCGAATATCTCGAATTCGTCGCCGGCCTCTGGGGCATCGATCCCCGCCGTTCCGAACGCTCAGCCCAGGACCTCCTGGTCTCGCTCGGGCTCGAGCCGCATCTGCACGAGCGCTGCGAGGGATTTTCCAAGGGCATGCGCCAGAAGGTGGCGCTGGCCGGCGCGCTGGTCCACGACCCCAGCCTGATCATCCTCGACGAGCCGTTGACTGGCCTCGACGCGCTCTCCGCCCGCCACGTCAAGGGCCTGTTGCAGGAGCGCGTGCGCGCCGGCTCGACCGTGATCATGACCACGCACATCCTTGAAGTCGCCGAACGCATGGCCGACCGCATCGGCGTCATCGCGAAGGGCAGGCTCGTGGCCGAAGGCACGCTCGCGGAACTGCGCCAGCGGAATGGCCGCAACGACACCAGCCTCGAAGACGCCTTCATCGCCCTGGTCGAAAGCGAGGCGGCTGCCGCATGAGTTCGGCCACCGACCTCACCTGGTTCGCCCGGCACGAGATCCGGCTCGCCTGGCGCGAATGGCTGGCGATGATGACGGGCGGACAGCGCCGCCGCAAACGCGCGGTGATCGGCCTCGTCATTTTCGCCACCATCCTGCATTTGCCGGCTTATGCAGTGGTCGGCCGCTTCGCCAACCTGACGCTGCCGCTCGACAAGTCGGCGCTGATCGTGACGTCGTCGACGATCTTCCTCGCCTGGGCGCTCATGCTCTCGCAGGCGGTCGAATCCGTGACGCGAGTGTTTTACGCCCGCGCCGACCTCGATCTGATCATGTCCTCGCCTGTCCGGCTCACCAACATCTTCTCGGTTCGCATTGCCGCCATCGCACTGCAGGTCACGGGCATGGCGCTGTTGTTCTCGACGCCTTTCGTCGACGTGCTAGTGATCGGCGGCGGACCGCGCTGGCTTGCTGCTTTTGGCGTCGTCATCGCGATCGGTCTTTCGGCCGCGGCGGTCGCCACCGCCCTCACGGTGGCGCTGTTCCGCCTGATCGGCCCGCGCCGCACCCAACTGGTGGCGCAAGTGCTGGCCGCGATCATCGGCGCCGGCTTCGTCATCGCGCTGCAGATCGCCGCGATCCTCTCCTACGGCACCCTGTCCCGTTTCGCCGTGCTCACCTCCGATACCGTGGCAGGCTTCGCGCCAGACGCCGGCAGCATGCTGTGGTGGCCGGCCCGCGCCGTGCTCGGCGACGGCGAGGCGCTCTCGCTCCTGCTCGCCTTCAGCCTCGCTCTGCTCGGCGTGGTGGTAGCAATCTTCTCGCCGCGCTTTGCCGACACCATCATCAGCATCTCGGCGAACCCGGCGATGGCCAGCCGAACGGCCAAGGTGCGGACATTCCAGCGCGGCTCGCGCCAGCAGGCGCTGCGCTGGAAGGAGTTCGTGCTGCTGCGGCGCGATCCCTGGCTGCTGTCGCAAAGCCTGATGCAACTGCTCTACCTCGTGCCGCCGGCGCTGATGTTGTGGCGGAGCTTTTCCGATGGCTCCACCGGCCTGATGCTGATCACGCCTGTCATCGTGATGGCGGCGGGCCAGCTCGCCGGCGGCCTCGCCTGGCTGACGATATCGGGCGAGGACGCCGCCGACCTGGTCGCAACCGCGCCGCTGTCGCCGTCCCAGGTGATCCGCGCCAAGATCGAAGTCGTGCTGCTGTCGATCGCGCTCGTGGTCGCGCCGTTCGTCATCGCGCTGGCGTTCGCCTCGGCGCTCCAGGCTGTCGTCACAGTGCTCGGCGTGACCATCGCCACGATCTCGGCGGCCGCGATCCAGCTCTGGTTCCGCGTGCAGGCCAAGCGCAGCCAGTTCCGCCGCCGCCAAACCTCCTCGCGCGTCGCCACCTTCGCGGAAGCCTTCTGCTCGATCGGCTGGGCGGCCACATCGGCGCTCGCGCTGGCAATGCCGATCGCGGCCGTCATCACCGGCGCCATGACACTGATGGTGCTCGCCACGACCTGGAAGATCAGCCCGCGGCAGGAGTGATCTACTGACGTCATTGCGAGCGAAGCGAAGCAATCCGTCGCGCCCGCGCGTGGAGGCATGGATTGCTTCGCTCCGCTCGCAATGACGGACATAGGCTGCGCCGGCAAGCCCGATGACGGCTGCGGGATTCGGCGATAGAGTGGCGCGACGTCACCGCCGACGGACCCTGCCCATGTTGCGATCGATCCTCGCCGCCTTTGCCCTGCTCAGCTTCCTCAGCATCGCGGCCCATGGGCAGGATGCCCAGCGCAGCGAATGCCTGGCGATGGCCAATGCGCCGCCGCGCGCCACGCCCGTCAGCCTGCGCCGCGTCGCCAAGGCCGACGAGGTCGCGATCACCTATGCCGGGCACTCCACCTATTACATCGATACCCCCGGCGGCATCCGGATCGCGACCGATTACAATGGCGCCTACCGCACCGGCCGCCTGCCTGATGTCGTCACCATGAACCGGGCGCACAGCACGCATTACACGCTGTTTCCCGACCCGAAGATCCCGCATGTGCTGCAAGGCTGGGGCGAGAACGGACAGCCTGCCCATTACGCGATGCGGATCGGCGACGTCTTCATCCGCAACGTCACCACCGACATCCGCCGCACCTATGGCGACGATTCCGGTGGCGACATGATCAAGGACGGCAACTCGATCTTCATCTTCGAGGTCGCCGGCCTCTGCATCGGCCATCTCGGCCATTTGCACCACAAGCTCGACGAGAGCCATTTCGCCGCGATCGGCCGGCTCGACATCGTGATGGTGCCGATCGACGGCACCTACACCATGTCGCTTGCCGGCGTCTCCGAAATCACCAAGCGATTGCGTGCCGCCGTGGTCTTGCCGATGCACCGCTTCGCGACACCGCTCGACGAATTCATGCGCCTGATCGGCCAGCAGTTCGAGATCGACCAGCGCAGCGAGCGGACGCTGAGGATCTCGCGCGACACGCTGCCGTCGACGCCGACCGTGATCATCCTCGACGGCGTGTAGTCGGACTTCACCTCGCCCCGCTCGCGGGGAGAGGTCGAAATTCAAGCTCCGCTTGAATTTCGGGTGAGGGGGAGCCTCCGCGAAGATCGCTGTCATTGTGTTTGCGGAGAGAGCCCCTCTCCCCGACCCTCTCCCCGCAAAGGGCGGGGAGAGGGAGGATACTCGCTTACGCCCACTCGCCCTTGCGGAAGACTGGCACGCGGCTGCCGTCGGTCCTGACGCCGTCGATATCGGTCTGGCCGGAGCCGATCATCCAGTCGATATGGATCAGGCTCTGGTTGCCGCCCTGGGCTGCGATCTGCTGCGGCGTCAGCTTGTCGCCGTCGATGAAGCATTTCGAATAGCACTGGCCGAGCGCGATATGGGAGGCGGCGTTCTCGTCGAACAGCGTGTTGAAGAACAGCAATCCGCTCTTGGAGATCGGTGAGGAGTGCGGCACGAGGGCGACTTCGCCGAGGCGGCGCGCGCCCTCGTCGGTATCGAGCACCTTCTTCAACACTTCCTCGCCGCACGAGGCCTTGGCCTCGACGATCCGACCTTCCTCGAACTTGACCTGGATATTGTCGATCAAGGTGCCCTGATAGGACAGCGGCTTCGAGCTCACGACGTGACCGTTGACGCGGCGGCAATGCGGGGTGGTGAAAACCTCTTCCGTCGGGATGTTGGCGTTGCAGGTGACGCCGTTCTTGGCAGTCGAGGCGCCGCCTTCCCATTCATGGCCGTCGGCGAGCCCGATCGTAAGATCTGTGCCGGGACCGGTGTAATGCAGCGCGTGGAAACGCTGGCCGTTGAGCCATTGGGTCCGCTCACGCAATACCGCGTTATGCTTCTCCCAGGCGGCGACCGCACCGTCCTGGTCGACGCGGGACGCCGCAAAGATCGCATCCGCCAGCTTTGCCACCGCGGTCTCCAGGGGATCGTCAGGAAAAACCCGCTTGGCCCAGGAGGCGCTGGGATAGGCGATGATGTTCCAATTGACCTCGAAATTGACGATCTTCTCCAGCGCCGGCTGATAGGCGACCGAATTGGCCTTGCTGGCGCGCGCGACCTTGGTCGGATCCTCGCCCGACAGCAGCATCGGGTTATCGCCAACCACCGCCAGCCGCGCGGTGTTGGCCGAGAATGCCTTTGCCATGCCCTCGTAGAGCCAGTTCGCCGCGCGATCGAAGCCTTCATTATGGCCATAGCGATAACGCGCCAGCGTGACCTCTTCGTCGGAGAGGATCGGCGTGACCAGGCCGGCGCCGGCCTTGTAGGCATGGACCGCCAGCCGCCGCACCAGCGGCAGCGCCGACGACGGCGCGGTCAGGAGCAGGTCCTGTCCCGGCTGCAATCCGAGCCCGACCTTGATGGCGACTTCGGCGAGACGGTCGAGCTGTTCGGGATCGATTGCGGCGGAAAGGTTGCGTTGGGATGCGGTCATGCTGGATCCTCGAAATCGGTAACTTTAGCAGAGATAGGCGATCGGCGCGGGCCCTTCAACGTTTCACCGGGGACAGCACCAGTCCACCATTTCGGATGCAAGCCCGGGACGTGGGGAAGGTTGGGATTCAAATTTCAAACAGCGGAGGGGATGTGAGTCCGCATTCTCGCGGCACGGAGTGCCCGAGATTTGCATGATTGTTACCCTCCTCGATAACAGAGGGCGCAGGGAAAGCCGGGTGCCGGTTGCACCCATGGGCCCCGTGCAACAAAAAGCACGGGGGTA
>NZ_JAQMIL010000108.1:0-20580 GCF_029990105.1 Bradyrhizobium sp. Arg237L
TGCCCGTCGGGTTGTTATGTCGCACCCAAAGCATCCACATCGTCATTGCGAGCGGAGCGAAGCAATCCATAACGCCACACCTGGAGGCATGGATTGCTTCGCTTCGCTCGCAATGACGACGGGTATGGTCACCGCTTCTTCCACCCGCCGCGTCGTCCCGGCGTGCCGCCGCTCGACCTTGGCGACGGCCCGAACTCCGGGCCGGACTGCCGCGAGTCGGTCGGTTGGATGATCCGGCTGGTGTTGCCGAATGGCTTTGCTGGCTTGGCATCGGGGTTCGGGCGGTAGGGCAGCGATTCCGGGCCGTGCATTTCGTCGAGATGGGGCTTGTGGACTTTTGATCCGGAGCTGCCGCTGGCCTTGATCGCGGTAGAGGCGCCGCGCTTCTTCATCGCGCTTACCGGCAGGTTGGCTGCGTCGCCGTATTTCCTCGTGCCGGCATAGGCGCCGGCCTTGCCCTGCACGGTGCGCTGCTTGACGGTGGGATCGTCGACGACGGCCAGTTCGGTGGCGCGCAGGCGTTTGACCTCGTCGCGCAGGCGCGCGGCTTCCTCGAAGTTCAAATCGGCGGCGGCTTCGCGCATCCTTGTTTCGAGATCGGCGAGCACGGCCTCGAAATTGTGGCCAATGGAGATGACGTCGTCGGTCATGTCGTGGCCGCCGACCTCGACCAGCACATGGTCGCGCTCGTAGACGGAGTTGAGGATGTCGCCGATCGACTTCTTCACGCTCTCCGGCGTGATGCCGTTGGCGGCGTTGTATTCCATCTGCTTTTCGCGGCGGCGGTTGGTCTCCGCGATCGCGCGCTCCATCGAGCCGGTCATGCTGTCGGCATAGAGGATCACCTTGCCGTCGACGTTGCGCGCGGCGCGGCCGATGGTCTGGATCAGCGACGTCTCGCTGCGCAGGAAGCCTTCCTTGTCCGCATCGAGGATCGCGACCAGCGCGCATTCGGGGATGTCGAGACCCTCGCGCAACAGGTTGATGCCGACGAGCGCGTCGAACGCGCCGAGGCGAAGATCGCGGATGATCTCGATGCGCTCGATGGTGTCGATGTCCGAATGCATGTAGCGCACGCGGATGCCCTGTTCATGCAGGTATTCGGTGAGGTCCTCCGCCATCCGTTTCGTCAAAACGGTGATCAGCGAGCGATAACCCGCCGCCGCGGTCGCGCGCACCTCGCCGACGAGGTCGTCGACCTGGGTGCGGGCCGGGCGAATGTCTACGGGAGGATCAATAAGCCCGGTCGGGCGGATCACCTGCTCGACGAACACGCCGCCGCTCTCGTTGAGCTCCCAGCCGCTGGGCGTGGCCGAGACCGCGACCGTCTGCGGCCGCATCATGTCCCATTCCTCGAACCGCAAGGGACGGTTGTCCATGCAGGAGGGCAGGCGGAAGCCGTATTCGGCCAGTGTCGCCTTGCGGCGGAAGTCGCCGCGGAACATGCCGCCGATCTGCGGGATCGAGACGTGGCTCTCGTCGGCGAACACCAGCGCGTTGTCGGGCACATATTCGAACAGCGTCGGCGGCGGCTCGCCGGGGCGGCGTCCGGTGAGGTAGCGCGAATAGTTCTCGATGCCGGCGCAGCTCCCGGTCGCTTCCATCATCTCGAGATCGAAGGTGGTGCGCTGCTCCAGCCGCTGCGCCTCCAGCAGCCGGCCCTGGTCGTTGAGCTGGTCGAGGCGCATCTTTAGTTCTGATTTGATCGACTTGATCGCCTGCACCAGCGTCGGCCGTGGCGTCACATAGTGCGAGTTGGCGTAGATCTTGATGAATTCGAGCTCGTCCTGCTTGTGGCCGGTGAGCGGGTCGAACTCCTCGATGTTCTCGACGGTGTCGCCGAACAGGTTCACGCGCCAGGCGCGATCCTCGTAGTGCGCCGGAAAGATGTCGATGACGTCGCCACGCACGCGGAAGGTGCCGCGGGTGAAGTCGGCCGAGGTGCGCTTGTACTGCAGCGCGACGAGGTCGGCGATCAATTGCCGCTGGTCGATGCGCTCGCCCTTCTTCAGCGCGAACGTCATCGCGGTATAGGTTTCGACCGAGCCGATACCGTAGATGCAGGAGACGGAGGCGACGATGATGACGTCGTCGCGCTCGAGCAGCGCGCGCGTCGCGGCGTGGCGCATGCGGTCGATCTGCTCGTTGATCGAGGAATCCTTCTCGATATAGGTGTCGGTCCGCGGCACATAGGCCTCGGGCTGGTAGTAGTCGTAATAGGAAACGAAGTATTCGACGGCGTTGTCCGGGAAGAAATTCTTGAACTCGCCATAGAGCTGCGCGGCCAGCGTCTTGTTCGGCGCCAGGATCAGGGCGGGACGCTGGGTGGCATCGATCACCTGCGCCATGGTGTAGGTCTTGCCGGAGCCGGTGACGCCGAGCAGCACCTGGGTGCGGTCGTTGCGGTTGATGCCCTCGACCAGTTCGGCGATCGCGGTCGGCTGGTCGCCCCTCGGCTGATAGTCGGACTTGAGCTCGAAGCGGACGCCGCCCTCGGACTTTTCCGGGCGCGGCGGGCGGTGCGGGGTCCACACCCGCATCGAGCCGTCGTCTTTCCGGAACTCGGGACGGCCCTCGCGGATCAGGTTCTCGAGCGCCTCGGCGGTCGCCTTGACCCCGAGCGCCTCCATCTTGTTGCGCGGCGGGCGGGCCAGCGCCTCGTCATCGTCCTCCGCGGTCGGCAGGCCGAGCTGCCGCGCCAGTTCCGGATCGAGCGTCGGCACGGTCGCAGCGGTGCCGTAATTGGCCTGCGGGGCTTCGTCGAAGCCATGCCGTGCGGAGACACCCTCTCCCTGACCCTCACCGCGCGAGCTTTGCTCGTCGCGCCCCGCAAGCGGGGGAGGGGACACTGCGACCGAGCGATCGCTCGGAAATTCCTTCGGCGTCGAGGCGCGCGCTCGGTGCGCCGCGGCTTCGCCGCCGGCGCGGCGGTCGCGGGAATTGTCCGGCGGCGGCTGCAGGCCCGTGGACGACCCGATGCCGCTTTCGCCGCGGTTGATGGCGGGGTTCAAGAGTTCGGCGAGCGCCGGCGCGATCGGGAGGACGTCGGGCCGGTGTGCTTTGGATCTGGGGGATTTGCCGGGCTTTTTGGGAGTGTCAGGTTTCTTCGCCATGGGGCGAATATGGGACTGAAACCGCCGGCATGAAAGGGCAAACGTGGCTGTGGGCCCGCTCTGTCAGCAGGTGTCAGCAGCCGCGGAACTGCTGGAGATTGTTTGGCGCATGCGGTGCCTCCGTTCGCCTCTCCCGCTTGCGGGAGAGTCCGGATTTGGCGCAGCGACTGTCTCCGCTTGCGAGCATCGCAATTGCCGCGCCGCCCGGCGCTGCGGCTCCTTCCCCCTGAAAGGGGGAAGGTTGGGATGGGGGTTAGCCGCGAGTCACACTGTTCGTGTGGAGAGAGATGATCCCCACCCGGCTTGCGCTGAAGCGCAAGCCGACCTCCCCTTTTCAAGGGGAGGTGTCGCGCTGCCGCTGGCCCCGCCACGCCTCTCTTCTTTCCGCGAAGGGCGGGGCGAGGTGAAGCGAGCCGTCAGCAGACGGACGAAGTGTTCTCGACGATGTTGAGATGAATCC
This sequence comes from Bradyrhizobium sp. Arg237L, assembly GCF_029990105.1. NCBI lineage: Bacteria > Pseudomonadati > Pseudomonadota > Alphaproteobacteria > Hyphomicrobiales > Nitrobacteraceae > Bradyrhizobium > Bradyrhizobium sp. Arg237L. Next base: position 3,574 of record NZ_JAQMIL010000108.1, read on the forward strand.
CGCCGCAGCCGGTGCAGCGCATGGCCCAGTATTCGGCCCGGCCGGGGATGACGCGGAGCAGGGCGAGCTCGGCGTCGCATTCGGGGCAATTGTTCAGGAACAGCCGGGCGGGCGGAAGTGCCGGTGCCGGCTCGGCTTCACAGCGCGGCACGGCGGCGCCGACTAGCGCGAAATCGGCGACGGCCCGGTTGAGGTCACCCCATAGCGCCGGCTGTAGCGGTCGATCTGCGCTTTCGCGTGGGCGATCGCCGCATCCGGATCGGACCACGCAAAGCCGAGCTCGAGTGTCGGAAACGAGATGCCATCGATGACGACCGGCTCGCGATCGGCTCGTTGAATCCTGGCGTGCCATAGCCCCTTCCCTGCCTCAAATGAGTTGATCTCAAAGGCGCCGTAAATCATGCCTGCGATCCCAGGTTTTCCCGCCGGGACCAAAGCACGCCGCTGGCGGTGAACTTTGTGAACTGGATCACACTGCGCAAGAATCTTTCGTTACAGCCGCAATCATCTTCGGTCTCCAAATCCTGGAACGCATAATGGTGCTCAATCGCCTTGGCGCTCGCTATCTCGCGCTTGATCAGCTCGGCCGTTGCCTTGCCGTTTCGCGTCGGATCATGATGACAGCTCGCGATGTCGCCGACGGCCAGCAGAATGCCGATGGGCCTTTCGGATGGCTGGGCATCGGGTGCCCGAGCGGATGAGATCAGCAATGCGAAAGCGATCAGGAAAACTCTGCCTTTGGACATGGCGTTTTCCATCAATGCGACCGCCGGAGCGGTCAAATATAAATGCAACCGATAATTGTTTATTATTGCCAGTCCTTGGTCACGCTGTCCAGCCGGTGGGGCTGCGACAATGTGATCGTCACGTCTCTTCCCTCATCAGCGATCGCTGCCCCTTGCCGCGCGCGGCGGGCTCGGCCGCGGCGCGGATGATCCAGCGGCGGAAGGCGGCGAAGTCGCGCTGACCGGTGCGGAAGCCGTGATAGACGAGGTACCAGCGCATGCCCTTCGGCACGCTGAGCTCGAACGGCGCAACCAGCCGTCCCGCGGCGAGGTCGTCGTCGATATAGGGCCGGATTCCCATCGCCACCCCGAGGCCGTCGATGGCCGCCTGCAGCTCCTGGCCGTAAAACTCGAATTCGGGCCCGCGCGCCGTAATGCGGGCGACGCCGGCGGCCTTCAGCCACATCGGCCAATCGTCCGGCGAGTGCGCGACGCGGAGCAGGCTTCTCCCCTTCAGGTCGCTTGCGCGCTTGAGCTGGCTCGCCAGCCGCGGCGCGCATACCGGCAACAGATCGGCGGCGAACAGCGGCTCGGCCACCAGCCCCGGCCAGTCGCCGTCGCCGAGTTTGATGCCGCAGCTCCAGTCGTCGCTGAACGGTTCCGGCGCCGCGGCGCCGCCGGTGGTGATGCGCACCTCGATCTCCGGCTCTTGCTTCTGGAAATCGGCGAGCCGCGGGATCAGCCATTTCATCGCAAACGTCGGCCCGACGCCGATGGTCAGGACGCGGACGCTCGCGGGCGCGGTGACCTGCGCCGTGAGGCTCGCCAGCGCATCGAAGATCGGCGTCAAGCCGCTCTGGTAGAAGCGGCCGGCCGCCGTGGTGACGAGGCGGTTGGCCTTGCGCTCGAACAGCGCCACCCCGAGCCGCTCTTCCAAGAGATGCACCATCCGGCTGATCGCGGCGGCCGTGACGTTGAGCTCGGCGCCCGCGCCGGCAAAGCTGCCGGTGCGCGCCGCCGCCTCGAATGCCTTGATGCCGTTGAGAAAGAGCAGTCGCCGCAAGCTATCACCCTCAGGAAAACTGATGCCAGGAGGAGATAACTCAGTTTGCGCCGCGAGTCCAAGCGGGGCACAAACTTTCATCAGGAGGAAACACGATGAGCCCGCTCGTGATTGCAGCCCTTGGCGTGCTGATGGTCGCGACAGCGTTCCTGTCGGGCCTGTTCGGCATGGCCGGCGGGCTGATCCTGATCGGCGTGCTGCTCACCATCCTGCCGCTGCCCTCAGCGATGGTGCTGCACGCGATCACGCAGATGGCATCGAACGGCTGGCGCGCGTTGCTGTGGCGGGCGCATATCCGCTGGCGGCCGGTCGCGGTCTACCTGATCGGCTGCGGCGTGGCGCTGGCGATCTGGTCGGCGACGCGCTACGTGCCGGACAAGCCGATCGCGCTGCTGCTGCTCGGCGTCACCCCGTTCATGGCACGGCTGATGCCGAAGGGAATAAAGCCGAACCCCGACAGCATCTGGCAGGGCACGTTCTACGGCTCGGTCTGCATGGGGCTGATGCTGATGACCGGCGTCTCCGGCCCGCTGATGGACACCTTCTTCCTCGGCGGCAATTTCGGCCGCCGCGAGGTGGTCGCGACCAAGGCGACCTGCCAGGTCGCGAGCCATTTCACCAAGCTGATCTATTTCGGCGGCATCATCGACCAGGCCGCGACGCTCGATCCGGTGCTGGCGGGCGTGGCTGTGGCGGCCTCGATGCTCGGCACCACGCTGGCGCGCCGGATCCTGGAAGCGATGAGCGACGCGCAGTTTCGCACCTGGGCGAACCGGCTGATCACGACGGTCGCGAGCTACTACATCCTCTATGGTGGCTGGCTGCTCGTCGTGCGTAACAGCGCGATGGCGCATTGACGGAGGAAGTCCGATGACGGAGGCGACGGATGCGTTGGTTCTCGATCTCGTCGAATGGATCGCGCGCGAGCCGCGGCCTTACGCGGAAGTCATCGAGACCTGGCGTACCTCCTGCCCGCGGCTGACGATCTGGGAAGACGCCGTCGACCGCGGCTATGTCGTGCGCCGCCCAACGGTCGAGGGTTTGCGGGTGATGGTCACCGAAAGTGGCGAACGATTCCTGCGCGAGCACGGCCGCGCTGGCTGAGCTGGCTTGGTGCTACCTGTATCCGCTTCGCTCGAAAACGCGCTACTTGGCAAGGTGTTGGCGGATGATCTCGACCATGCGGTCGGCCGCGGTGCCCGGCGGGAAGAAGCCGAGATAGCTGCCGTCGCGGCCCATCAGATAGATGAAGGCAGTGTGGTCGACGGTGTAGTCGCCGCGGTCTTGCCCGAGCGGCACCTTGGCGCTGTAGACCTTGTAGGCGTCCGCTGCCTTGCGGATCGCGTCAAGGCTTCCGGTCAATCCGATCAGGCGCGGATGAAACAGCGGCACATAGTCCGCCAGATGCTGCGGCGTGTCGCGCTCGGGATCGACCGTGATGAACAGAGGCTGCACATTGTCCGCATCGGTGCCGAGCCGGTCCATCGCAAGCCCGATCGCCTGCAGATCGGTGGGGCAGACATCGGGGCAAGAGGTGAAGCCAAAATAGACCAGCATCAGCCGTCCGCGGAAGTCGCGCTCGGTGCTGATACGGCCGGTGTGGTCGACGAGCTCGAATGGCCCGCCGACCGGCTCCCGGTTCCACATCAGGATGTCCATGACCTCCGCCGCTGATCGCGCGGGTGCATCGCCCGCGCAGGCGGGCGCAAGCACAGGCGCCAGCATCAGCCACAGACCGATGCCGGCGCTGCTGGCGGCGCGCAGGATCATGCGCCGAAGGAGAGGCGGCTGCCCGTCGTGGTGACGAGCACCTTGTCGCCCATCTGCGCGGTGGCCTCCTGGACGAAATTCAGTCCGCTGCAATGCATGGGCACCACGACATCAGGCTCGAGCTTCTTGATCTCGGCCACGACCTCGGTGAGGTAGTCTTTCGGCGCCGGTCCGAGATGGAAGCCGCCGACGACGGCATGCACCTTCTGGATGCCCGAGACCTCCTGCGCCTGCTTCACCGAATTGACGATGCCGACATGGCCGCACGAGCTGATCACCACGAGCCCCTTGTCTTTCACGTTGAAGCAGGTCGCGTGCTCGTGGATGTGCTCGTCCGGGACAATCTTGCCTTCCATCTCGGCCGGCAAATAATGGCTGGCATTGCAGCCGAGCCCGTCCTTCATGCCGAACTCGACCCAGGTCTGCGGCAGGATGCGCTCGATGCTGCGGCGCGTGATCTTGCCCGTCGTGAATGCGTGACCGGCGATCACGGTCGGCGTTTCGCAGAGAACGGTCGTGACCTTGTGCGCCGCAAGCTGGCGGCGGTCGAGCGCGCCGAAATCGGTGAACTGGCCCCTGGTCGGCGTCGCGTTGACGCGGTGGCAGAAATTGTCCTCGCCGCCGGCATAGAGCTTCACGTCGGCGGGAAGCTTGTCGCGGAATTTATCCAGGAAGCCGACCAGGCCGCCGAAATGATCGTAATGTCCGTGGCTGACGATCAGCGCGTCGAGCTTCGACGGCTCGACGCCGACCAGCTCCATATTATTGATGAGCACGTCGGGCGTGTAGCCGTAGTCCAGCATCAGCGTGCGCTGGGTGCCCGCGGCCTGCGATTCCAGCCACAGCGACAGGCCCCATTCATTGTGCAGCGACTTGCGGAAGTCGGCACTTCGCGCCGGCGGCGCGATCGATACGCCGTTTGCCTGTTTCGGGCGGAAGAACATGTCGTAGCTGCTGTCGACCAATACGCGGATCGACAGTCTGTCGACGGTCGGCACCTCGATCGGTGCCGCACTGGCGATCTCGATGCAGGAAAATCCACCGGCGGCCGCAATGCCGGCGAGCGCGGCTGAACCTTTGAGAAAATCACGTCGTGGCAAATCTCTCGTCATTGAATCCTCCTAAAAAGATATTCTGACTGCAGAGAGCGCCCAAGCCTAGGACCGTGGCGATCTCGGCTCAATGCGCGGGGGTGTACCCGCCGATCAAATTCGCGCGCATGGCGCCAAGAACCGGATTGACTTGCCACGGGTTCTGCGAGATTCATGCATTCGCATCTTTCTCCGATGAGTGTTCCCTTTAAGCCGCAGGATCATGCCCATGATCGACCTCCACTACTGGACCACGCCGAACGGCCACAAAATCACGATGTTCCTCGAGGAGACCGGGCTGGACTACAAGATCATCCCGGTCAACATCGGCAAGGGCCAGCAATTCACGCCGGAATTCCTGGAGGTCGCGCCCAACAACCGGATTCCCGCGATCGTCGATCATGCGCCGAAGGGCGGCAGCAAGCCGATCTCGCTGTTCGAGTCCGGCGCGATCCTGCTCTATCTCGCCGAGAAGACCGGCAAGTTCCTGCCCGCCGATCTCTATGGCCGCTACGACGCGATCCAGTGGACGTTCTGGCAGATGGCCGGCCTCGGTCCGATGGCGGGGCAGAACCATCACTTCCGCAACTATGCGCAAGAGAAGCTGCAATACGCCATCGACCGCTATGTGAACGAGACCAACCGCCTCTATGGCGTGCTCAACAAGCGCCTGGCCGACCGCGAATTCGTTGCCGGGGACTATTCGATCGCCGACATGGCGAGCTATCCCTGGGTCGTCGGCCACCAGAACCAGGGCCAGAACATCGACGATTTCCCGCATCTGAAGCGCTGGCTGGAAACGATCAGGGATCGGCCCGCGACGGTGCGCGCCTATGCCAAGGCGAAAGAGGTCAATCCGAATTTCGGCCAGCCCGCGATCCGCACCGAGGAGGAGCGCAAGATCCTGTTCGGCCAGACCGCGGCGGTGGTGCGGTAGCGCTGCTGCGTGCTCCGTCATCATCCGCGAAGGCGGATGATCCAGTAACCACCGGCGGTCGTGGATCCATGCAGCCGCCGCGGCGTACTGGATGCCCCGCCTTCGCGGGGCATGACAGCTCTCTGGCTTCCGCCATTGCGCTCGCTGTGGTCACGGCTACTCTGTCCGCCGACATCAGCGAGATTGATCCATGGCCATGAAACTGTTCGAACTCGTCGGCACCGACACTGCCCGTCCGTTCAGCCCGTATTGCTGGCGCGCGCGGATGGCGCTTGCGCATAAGGGGCTCGGCGCGGAGTCGATCCCGTGGTGCTTCACCGAGAAAGAGACGATCGCGCCGCACAAGTCCGACAAGGTGCCGGTGCTGCTCGACGGCGACACTTCCGTCGCCGATTCCTGGGCGATCGCCAATTATCTCGAGGATACTTATCCGGACCGCCCCTCGCTGTTCGGCGGCGAGGGCGGCCGCGCGATGGGGCGCATGTTGAACTGGTGGGGCGATGTCACCGTGATTGGCGGCATCTTCCCGCTGATCGTCGCCGATATCCCCGCGCATCTTGCGCCTGATGACGTCGCCTATTTCCGCAAGACGCGCGAGGCGCGATTGGGCAAGCCGCTGGAAGAGGCCGCCGCCACCCGCGATCACGCGGTCGAAGGCTTCCGGAGGAGCCTCGATCCGCTGCGGCTGACGCTGCGGACACAGGCCTATCTTGGCGGCGACAAACCGAACTATGCCGACTACATCGTGTTCGGTGGCTTCCAGTGGGCGCGCGTCGTGAGCCCGTTCAAGCTGCTGGTCGAGAGCGATCCGGTCTACGCCTGGCGCGAGCGCCTGCTCGATGCCTTCGACGGCATGGCGCGGAAGTCGCCTGGATACGAGGTGTAGAGTTCACCGTCATTGCGAGGGGCGAAGCGACGAAGCAATCCATGTCTCCACGCGCGGAGAGATGGATTGCTTCGCTGCGCTCGCAATGACGGGTGTTACAGCGCGCCGCGCTCGCGCAGCATCGCCAGCGCCGCGTTGAGGTCCGGCAGCACCGCGGCGCATTTGGCGCGCGTTTCCTCGGTCGGCGGGATCATGTCCGGCACCATCAGCGTGATCGCGCCGGCGGCGTGGGCGGCGGTCACGCCGTGGTTGGAATCCTCGATCGCGACGCAGGCCTGCGGTTTCACCCGGAGCCGTTCTGCAGCCAGCAGATAGAGATCCGGGCTCGGCTTGCAGTGCGTAACGTCGTCCCGCGTCAGGATGGTGTCAAAGCGTGCGCGGATTCCTGCGAGCGTCAGGTGCTGGTCGGCGGAGCGGCGCGAGGAGGAAGTCACGATCGCCATCGGGCATTCCGCGGATCGAAGCGCATCGAGCAGCTCGATGGTGCCGGCCTTCAGCGGCAACCCTGCGCGAAACATTTCGTCCCGGTTGGCGGCGAAAGCCCTGTTGATCTCGGCGAGCGGGAAATCGTCGCCGTAGCGTCTCACCAGCATCAATTCGCATTCCGGCCCGGGAAGGCCGATCATGGCGTGACACAGGGCAACAACATCGTCGGTATAGCCGTGCGCGTTCAGCGCTGCGATCAGGCTGTCGAAATAGACCTTCTCTGTGTCGAGCAGCGTTCCGTCCATGTCGAGCAGGACGGCGTTGATGTCCCAGCGGCTCGTCACGTCGCGGCCGTATCGGTTTGCTGGCTCGCGAGCGCGCGCAGGCAATCCGGGCACAGGCAGTCGCCGCCATCATGCGCCGGCATCGGCATGCGGTAGGGTCCCGCCGCGCACCAGCATTCGCCCGACAGGTCGCAGGTGAAGCCGATGCCGCAGCGTCTGCAGGAAAGCTGACGCGAGGTGCTTTCTTTCCGATTTGTCATGAATTCGGCCACTCTCCTCTCGCTGAATTAATCCAGGGTTCATCCGGATGCGCGCTAAGATGTTGCACAAATCATAGACCGAGGACGCCCGAAGGGAAATCCGATGGCCCGCGATTCGCAAGCAGCCCTTGTTGCGCTCAATCGCTTCGGTTTCGGCGCCCGCGGCGGCGCATCCGGCGATTTCGTCAATGCGGCATCCGATCCGCGCGGCTTTGTGACATCAGAACTCAATCGCGCCAATGCTGCACTCTTGGAGATGCCCGGGCTTTCCTCCACGCCGGCGCTCGGCAAGGCCTTGTTCGACTATCAGTTCGAGATCCAGCAAGCGCGCGACGCCGTCGCGAAATCCGCAGCGACGGAAGCGCCATCGACGGACCCCAAAGCGCAGCGCCGCAACCCGTCGCTCTCCTCGATCGCCAAGGACATGATGGCCAAGGAGCCGATGTCGGCATCCGCCGACGGCAATAACGCGAATGCCGCGATGGCGCCCGCGGGCGCGATGCAGCCCAATCCAGCGAAGCCGCCGCCGCAGCCGGCCAATGTCATCCAGAAGACGTTTCGCACTGAAGCGCTGGCGCGGATCCAGCGCGCGACCTTTGCCGATTGCGGATTCGTCGAGCGCCTGGTCGTGTTCTGGTCGAACCATTTCTGCATCTCCGCCAACAAGGGCGGGCTGGCGCGGATCTGGGCCGGCTCGTTCGAGCGCGAGGCGATCCGGCCGCATGTGCTCGGCCGCTTTGCCGACATGCTGAAGGCGGTCGAGCAGCATCCGGCGATGCTGTTCTTCCTCGACAACCAGCAATCGCTCGGTCCGGACTCGCGCGCCGGCATCAACCGCAACCGCGGCCTCAACGAAAACCTCGCCCGCGAGATCATGGAATTGCACACGCTCGGCGTCGGCGGCGGCTATACCCAGGACGACGTCACCTCGCTCGCGCGCGTGATCACGGGGTGGACCTTCGCCGGCCGGCAGGGCCAGCTCGGGCCATCAGGCACTTTTGTGTTCAATGCCAACGTGCATCAGCCCGGCGCGCAGCGAGTGATGGGCAAGGTCTACGAGCCGAATGGCGTGGCGCAGGGCGAGGCCGTGCTTGCCGACATCGCGCGCCGTCCCTCGACGGCAAAATTCATCGCCGCCAAATTCGCGCGCCACTTCGTGGCCGACGATCCGCCGCCGGCCCTGGTGGCGCGGCTGCAGGATGTCTTCGGAAGGACCGACGGCGATCTGAAGGCGCTCGCGACCGCGCTGGTGGATTCCAGCGAGGCGTGGGACGCGCCGCCGACCAAGATGCGCTCGCCTTACGAATTCCTGATCGCCTCCGGCCGGCTGCTCGGGCGCAATCCCGAAGATCCCTCCCGCTATCTGGGCGGCCTCAATGTCCTCGGCCAGCCATTGTGGTCGCCGGCCGGGCCGAACGGTTTTCCCGATACCAGCGCGGCATGGGCCGCGCCCGAAGGCATGAAGCTGCGGCTTGATATCTCGGCGCAGATTGCCTCGCGGCTTGGCGATGGCATCGACCCGCGCGAGCTGCTCGAGCTCGTCGCCGCGGACGCTGCCTCGCCGGACACGCGTCGCACCGTCGAGCGCGCGGAGTCGCGTCAGCAGGCGCTGGCGCTGCTGTTGATGTCGCCGGAATTCCAGAGGAGGTGACGATGCAATGTTGTGAAGGCCTGCGGTCGCAGGCCACCTCGCGCCGCTCTCTGCTGCTCGGCGGCGCCGCGTTCGCCGCCTGGGCCTACTTGCCGAAATTCGCACGCGCAGCGGACGGCCGCGATCCGCGGCTGGTCGTCGTGATCCTGCGCGGCGCGCTCGATGGCCTTGCGACGGTGGCGCCGATCGGCGATCCCGATTACGCCGGCCTGCATGGCTCGATCGCGCTCCGGCCGGACGGACCGAACGCGGCCGTCATGCTCGACTCCTTCTTCGGCCTGCATCCTGCGATGCCGGAATTCGCGCGGATGTATCGCGCCAGGCAGGCCGCCGTGATCCACGCGGTTGCGACCTCCTATCGCGAGCGCTCGCATTTTGATGGCCAGGACGTGCTCGAAAGCGGCTTTGCCGGTCCGGGCAGGGTGCAATCGGGCTGGCTCAACCGCGCGCTCGAAGCGTTGCCGAAAGGCGAGCGGGTGACGCGCGCGCTCGCGGTCGGCCCGACGACGCCGCTGGTGCTGCGCGGCGCGGCGCCGACGGTCGGCTGGGCGCCGGTCGCGCTGCCGCAGGCCGATGACGACACCGCGATGCGCCTGCTCGAGCTGTATCAGCATCGCGATCCCGCGCTCGCCTCGGCGCTCACGCAGGGCTTGCAGCTCGAGAAGGTCGCGCAAGGCGACGAGATGAAGCCGAAGCCCGGCACCAATGGCGTCGGCGCGATGCGGCTGGTGGCGCGCGGCGCGGCGAAATTGATGGCGGCCGATGACGGACCGCGGATCGGCGCGCTCGCCTTCGACGGCTGGGATACCCATGCCAAGGAAGGCGGACCGGTCGGCCGTCTCGCACAACTGCTCGGCGGCCTCGACGGCGCGCTGGCGGAATTCGAAAGCGGGCTCGGCGATCGCTGGCGCGACACCGTGATCGTGGTCGCCACCGAGTTCGGCCGCACCGCGCGCATCAACGGCACCGAAGGCACCGACCACGGCACCGGCACCATCGCGCTGCTCGCCGGCGGCGCGGTGAAAGGCGGACGCGTGATCTCGGATTGGCCCGGCCTGAAGCCCGTCAATCTCTACCAGGGCCGCGACCTCGCACCGACCACCGATTTGCGCGCGGTGATGAAAGGCGTACTGCACGACCAGTTCGGCCTCGCCGACCGCGTGCTGGCGGAGTCGGTATTCCCCGACAGCCGCGCCGCAAAGCCGATGCAGGGGTTGGTGGTGGTATAAGCGCGGACCTCAGCCGCGCTGTCGTCCCGGCCTTGAGCCGGGACCCATAACCACAGGGAGTGGTTGTGGCGCGAGCAAGCGGTTACGGCGAAGCACATCACAAACGCCTGTGGTTATGGGTCCCGGGTCAAGCCCGGGACGACGGCGTCATGTGTGGTTAGCTCTTCGTGATCGCGTCGATCTGCGCCAGCTCTTCCGCGCTCAACGTCCACTCGATCGCCTTGACGTTCTGCTCGACCTGCTCGACGCGGGTGGCGCCGGCGATCACGCTTGAGACTTGCGGGCGTGAGGCGAGCCAGGAGAAGGCGAGTTCCAGCAAGGTGTGGCCGCGCTCCTTGGCGAAGGCCTGGAGTTTGTCGACGATATCCTCGTTGCGCGGGGTGATGTAGCGGTCGCGCAGCATCGGCATCCTGCCGAAGCGCGTGTCCGCAGGCGCCGCCGTGCCGCGCTGGTATTTGCCGGTCAGCAGGCCGCTTGCGAGCGGGAAGAACGGCAACAGGCCGAGATTGTATTCCTGAGCTGCCGGCAGCAGGTCCTTCTCGATGTCGCGTACCACGAGGCTGTATTCGTCCTGGCAGGAGACGAAGCGGTTCACATTCATCGCACGCGCGACATATTCGGCTTCCGCGATGCGCCAGGCCGGGAAATTCGAATTGCCGATGTAGCGCACCTTGCCCTGCCGCACGAGATCGTCGAGCGCACGCAGGGTTTCGTCGATCGGCGTCAGCGGGTCGTAATCGTGCTGCTGGTAGAGATCGATGTAGTCGGTCTTCAATCGCCTCAAACTCGCTTCGACCGCGGACATGATGTAGCGCCGCGAGGCGCCCTGCTTGGTGCCGTCGGTCGCCATCGGCTTGGAATATTTCGTCGCCAGCACGATGTCCTTGCGGCGATCGCCGAGCACAGTGCCGAGCACCGTCTCCGAGCCGCCCATGCCGGCATAGATGTCGGCGGTGTCGAACAGGGTGATGCCGAGATCGAGCGCGCGGTGGATCACCTGGCGCGAGGTTTCGAGGTCGGTGCGCTGGCCGAAATTGTTACAGCCAAGGCCGACGGCGGAAACGCGCAGGCCCGAGCCGCCGAGATTGCGAATTTGCATGGAGCGATCCAAAAAACAGAAGGAAAGGGAACGCATTGTGGCCCGCACGCCAGCACCCCGCAAGGCGGCGCCGGGCTCGCACGTCATCGTCGGCTGCAGTGCAGCCATGAGCGGACGTCGCGCAAAAAAAAGCGGCCCCGGTCAGACGCGGCGACTGACGGGGACCGCTCGGGGGGCGTGTGATCTGAGACGGGGGGCCTGATCAAACGCGTAAGAAAGCCTAGCCGTGCTTTGTTACGCCCCGGTGACAGGCAAGTTATCCACAGCCGGCGGCGTGGCCGGCAGCTCCGCGCGATGATCGAGATGACGCTGTGGATGGCGGCATGCTGCCCGTCGTTATTATCGGCACCGTGGACGCGGATCAATCGGCGCTATTCGGCGGCGCGCAAAGCCGAGCCAAGCCCGCGATCAGGTGCGCGACCGATGCCGCGCAGGGAGCGATAATAGTCCGCCTTCTTCGGATCGTCGGTGCGGCGCACCAGGTCGGTCACCGGCGTGTAGCTCAGCATGCGGCCGCCGTCGGGCAGTGCGGTGCAACTGAAGCGCAGCACCTGGCCGTCGGCGAGGTTGATGTTGATCGGGGTGGAGTCGCCGATCCGCATCAGTTCGATGCGCCGCGCGATGAAGTCGTTCAATTCGTGCTTCGGCAATTCATATGCGCCGGTATCGCGGCCATGATACATCAGCGCGATGAACGGCGGTTTGCTTTCGGCTTGTTCGTCCGATAGCGCGAAATAGTCGCGGAAGGCGCGGTTGATGAACTCTGCTCGCGTGTCCGAATCCAGCAGCACGATCCCGATGTCGACCTGGTCGAGCGCGGCCTTCAGGCGCTCGGCGGTGGCATGATGCTTCTGCTCCCAGGCGAAGGCATCGATCCATTTTCGCCTGAGCACGGCGGTGATGACTGCGGTGACGGTAGCGGTCGCCGCCAGCATCGCCATCCGCGCCAGGTCCGACAGGTCGTAGCCGGGCGTCGCGCGATGGTTGAGGAAAAAGATCGCCGAGCCCGCCACCGCAATGGCCGCGCTCAGAAGGCCCGATGCGATGCCGCCGACGGAACTCGCGAGCGCGACAATGCAAACGAACAATGGCGCCGGATTGGGCACGGCGGCGAGATGACGGTCGACGGCGAAGGCGGATAGCGCTGTCGCCATCGTGAGGGCAGGGCCCAGGATCGTGCGCCAGTTCAACTGCATGCTTGCGCCTCGTTACAACCGAGGATAGGCGCGCAGTTTGACGACGGATTTCGCTTGCGGCGGGATTTTGCGCGTCACGCTTAAGAGGGGTTTGATCGCGCGCGCCAAGCTTTCGCATTGTTGGAGTCAAATGCTATGCGAATTGCCTGGAACCAGTTCCGTGGCATGGATCGCTCGAGAAGATCTGCTCGGATGCTGTAGCGGACCATTGCAAGAGGATATCGATGCCCACGATTTCGCCGACCATCCTGCCGATCCTGATGCTGTTTGCGTCCAACATCTTCATGACCTTTGCCTGGTACGGGCACCTGAAGTTCAAGGCGACCCCTCTGCCGGTGGTGATCATGGTAAGCTGGGGCATCGCCTTCTTTGAGTATTGGCTTGCCGTGCCGGCCAACCGCTGGGGCAGTGCGGTCTATTCGGCGGCGCAGCTCAAGACCATGCAGGAGGTGATCACGCTGGTCGTGTTCGCGGGCTTTTCCGTGCTCTATCTCAAGGAGCCGCTCGGCTGGAACCACGCACTCGGCTTTGCGTTCATTGCCGCCGGCGCGTTCCTGATCTTCCACAGGTTCACCTGATCGGTTGCGCAATTCGTAGCCCGGGTGGAGCGAAAGCGTAACCCGGGACATCTGCATCAGCGTTTACGGGCGGTCCCGGGTTACGCTGGCGCTCCACCCGGGCTACGGCGCTGTTTGAGTGGAGAGGGAATCGCTACCGCTCCAACCGGAACTATCTCGCACTACTTCGCGGCGCGGGGCAGGACGCGCAGCACGGGCGGGCGATCCTCGCCGCGGGTGCCGGTGACGATCAGCAGCGAGGCCGCGAGCAGGATCGCGACGGTCAGTCCAACTGTTACCAGTCCGACAGGTGTCTTCAACATGCTCTGGTCGCGATCTCAGTCATCGCGCCTTGCGTTGGTTGACGATTCTGAAACCACCGGATCAGGTCGAAAGCGGCATCGCCATCGTGACCTTGATCGACAGCATTGTCAGCGTGACCACGACACACAGTGACAGCGCGCCGATCGTGACCGAGGTGGCGATCGCGCTCGCCAGTCGGGACGGGACTGCTGGCGCGGGGCGGCTCTTGGAGCCGGCCGTGCCGGGCGACCATGTCATGGTCCAAATCCTCACATGCGCGGGCGAATCACCCACGTTGTCTGCTGGAGGATTCGCAATCGTCGCTGGCAATATTGCGGCGGCGACCGTGCGAAAAATGGCAAAATCACGGCGTAGTGGGAGGTTTTGCCCGTAATTTTACGGGCTATACCCGGAATTCCCGCTATTCAGGCCCCTGCGGCGATGCCCGCGGTGTCGTCGATTTCGGCCACCTGTCGCCAGTCCATCGCGACGAAGCCGGGCACGTGCTCGACCCGCCTGAGCCAGGCGCGGATCGCCGGAAAGGTGGCGAGGTCGAAATCGCAGCGGTCGGCGAGGTGGGTGTAGCCGTAGAGCGCGATGTCGGCGACCGTGAGCTGGTCGGCGGCGAAGAAGCGCGCGATCTTGAGATGGTTCTCCATCACTTGCAGCGCGGCATAGCCTCGCTCCATCCAATCCTCCAGCGCGTGGGTCTGGAGGTCGCGGCCGCCCTTCACCAGCGACAGCCAGAAATAGGCCGCGCCGATATTCGGCTCCAGCGCATGCTGTTCGAAGAACATCCACTGCAGCGCCTCCGCCCGGTCGATCACCGACTCCGGCGCGAGCGGCGTGCCGCCGGCGACATACCAGAGGATGGCGTTGGATTCGGCGAGATAGCGTCCGTTCCCGACTTCGAGCAGCGGCACCTGGCCGCTTGGGTTCTTCGCCAGAAACTCCGGCGTGCGGCTCTCGCCGCGCAGGATGTCGATCTCGATAGCCTCGTAGGGCGTATTCAGCAGCGCCAGCGCAAGGCGAACCTTGTAGCTGTTGCCGGAGCGCTGCATCGAATAGAGCTTGTACATCTTGCCCGAGTTCACCAATCGAAGGGCGTTAGCGGCAGTTGGCGCCGCAAACGCAACCCCACAATGATGCCGATGGGGGTGCGTCGCAAGACCTGCAGGATGGAAAAAGTCGAAAACCGCTCCCGCAACGCACGCGTGCAGAATGATTCCATTGGCGCAGCAACGATCACGCCTCTGCTATCAGGTGATCGCAGCAGGTCTGATCGAGGGTGCGCGGAGTGAAGCTGCGGCAAAAGTGCCGAGGAAACCCTGCTTTTCGCTTGCCGCTGCACCGCAACAGTCCTAGAAAAGGTCGTGCGCCGTTGTGCGTTCTTTCCACCAAAATTTGGAGACGATGATGTCCTTCCTGTCCGCTGCGCTTGACCGTGTGAAGCCGTCCGCGACGATCGCGGTCACGGATAAAGCACGCGCGCTGAAAGCGGCGGGCCGCAATGTCATCGGGCTGGGTGCCGGCGAGCCGGACTTCGATACGCCTGCCAACATCAAGCTGGCGGCGATCCATGCGATCGAGGCCGGCAAGACCAAGTACACCGATGTCGGCGGCATTCCCGAGCTGAAGGAGGCGATCATCGCCAAGTTCGAGCGCGAGAACGGCCTCAGCTACAAGCCGAACCAGGTGATCGTCGGCACCGGCGGCAAGCAGGTGCTCTACAACGCGCTGATGGCGACCATCAATCCGGGCGATGAGGTCATCATTCCCGCGCCCTATTGGGTGAGCTATCCGGAAATGGTCGCGCTCGCCGGCGGTGAATCGGTGCCGGTGGTGTGCACGGCCGAGCGCGGCTTCAAGCTCAGCGCAGAGGATCTGGAAAAGGCGATCACGCCGAAGACCAAATGGATCATCCTCAACTCGCCGTCGAACCCGACCGGCGCCGCCTATACCCGCGCCGAACTGAAGGCGATCACCGATGTGCTGGTGAAGCATCCGCATGTCTGGGTGATGACCGACGACATGTACGAGCACCTCGTCTATGACGACTTCGCCTTCACCACGCCGGCGCAGATCGAGCCGAAGCTCTACGACCGCACGCTGACGGTGAACGGCGTCTCCAAGGCCTATTGCATGACCGGCTGGCGCATCGGCTATGCCGGCGGCCCTGCGCAGCTCATCAAGGCGATGGCGACGATCCAGTCGCAGTCGACCTCGAACCCGTCGTCGATCTCGCAGTGGGCCGCCGTCGAAGCGCTCAACGGTCCGCAGGATTTCATTCCCGTGAACAACAAGGTGTTCAAGGAACGGCGCGACCTCGTGGTTTCGATGCTGAACCAGGCGACCGGCATCGACTGCCCGCGGCCGGAAGGCGCGTTCTACGTCTATCCGTCCTGCGCCGGCACGATCGGCAAGACATCGCCGAGCGGCAAGGTGCTCGAGAACGACGAGGACTTCGTCACCGAACTGCTGGAGAGCGAGGGCGTCGCGGTCGTGCATGGTTCGGCCTTCGGCCTCGGCCCGGCGTTCCGCATCTCCTACGCCACCAAGACCTCGGATCTCGAGGACGCCTGCAAGCGCATCCAGCGCTTCTGCGGCAATCTGCGATAGTCCGATCGGTCGAGCGAGAATGAGAAAGGCCCGCGCAAGTGGGCCTTTTTTGTTCGCACGCTCTCTCCTCCGTCATTGCGAGGAGCGTAGCGACGAAGCAATCCATTCCGCCACTTGTGGAGGCATGGATTGCTTCGCTTCGCTCGCAATGACGGTGACCCCTGGTTCTCGCCGAATGTCCCGAAGATGACGGCGCAGCACAAACTGGGTCGTACGGCCAATCTGGTACTGCCTTGAAGCTTGTGGCATAGACGAGCGCGCGCCGCGGGCGGGCGCGATCCTTCGTTTCACCTCACGTCACATCTTTTCAGCCGGAGATATCTTCATGCGTCGCTTCGTTCTTCGCGCGGGCACGGCCATCGTCATGCTCGCATCCGTCATCACCGGCGCCAGCGCGCAGCAGCCGGAGCGCGTGCGGGTTGGGGTCCTGGAATGTCGCGGCGGCGCCAGCGTCGGCTTCATCGTGGGGTCGGTCACCCATCTCGGCTGCGTGCTGCGCGCCGAGGGCGTGCCGGAGGACCGCTACATCGCGACGATCCAGAAGGTGGGCCTCGATATCGGCATCACCGAGGAGACGGCGCTGGCCTGGGGCGTCTACGCGCCGGTTTCGCGGATCGGGCCTGGTGACCTCTCCGGCAATTATGCGGGCGCACAGGGCAGCGCGACGCTCGGCGTCGGTGTCGGCGGCAACGTGCTGGTCGGCGGCTCCAACAATTCGATCGCGCTGCAGCCGCTGAGCCTGCAAGGCCAGGTCGGCCTCAACGTGGCCGCCGGCCTAGCGAGCCTGGAACTCCGGCCGGGGCGCTAAGGCCAGTGCCGTAGGGTGGGCAAAGCGAAGCGTGCCCACCCTCATATGGGGCTTAGTGAGTCAAGGCTCTCAACGAACAGGGTTGGGTTGGGTTTTTGCGGTG
>NZ_JAQMIL010000109.1:0-20402 GCF_029990105.1 Bradyrhizobium sp. Arg237L
TCAACTCACGGAATCAGCGATCAAATTCCTTCGCAAGATGTGCGAATATGACAGCGGCGCGCGGGGAGAGGCATAGGCCGCCATTCGGCGGCCGTTCTTAACGCCGAAGCGAAGCTTCGGCTATGTCGCATCGCAGATGCGATCCGGGTGAGGGGGTCTCCGCGAGTCCGCCTGTCACTGTGTTAGCGGAGAGAGCCCCTCATCCCGACCTTCTCCCCGCAAGGGCGGGGCGAAGGAGAATGGCACTCATTCGAACATCGCGCGGATTGCCGCGAACATCCGCCTTGCGAGAAGCTCCGGCGTCTCGCGGGCGCCCTCGGCGGCCCAGAGCTCACCGCCGACGCGCATCGCGCCGGTTGCGATCATCGCGACCAGCCGCGCCTGCATCTTGTCCGTCTTGTTGCCTGTGCGCTTGAGAAGCGCATCGGCCAGCGTGCGCTCGAGCTTTTCATACTTGAGCTGATCGCGCGCCTGCAGCGCCGGGTTGTCCTGCTTCAGCCGCGCCAAGGCCACCACTTCGGCGGGATCGAGCTGCCCGGCCATCGCGATGATGGCGTTCTCCGCCGCCGCGAGCATGGATTCGCCGGCAGGCCGCGCCGCGACCGCCGCGATCAGCGCCGCGCTGGCTTCCTCCTGCCAGGCGAACACGACGTCTTCCTTGGAGGCGAAATAGTGGAAGAAGGTGCGGCGAGAGATGTCGGCGGCGGCGACGATGTCGTCCAGCGTGGTTGCCTCGAAGCCGCGCTCCAGGAACAGCGCCATCGCCGCCCGCGTCAGCTTCTCGCGCGTCTCCTGCCGCTTGCGCGCGCGCAGGCCCGGCGCCGCGGGAGGCGCGGTTTTCTCCTTTGATGACCTGCCCTTAGCCGGTCTGCGCGGGGTCGCCGGTCGCTTCAAATCCTTCACCACTTGCAAAATTGCACCTAGTGCACATTTAGGGAAGCGCGGCTGGGAACCACACCCCGATTCGAGACCAGGAGATATAAGCATGAGCGGCTGGAGCACTGCAGACATTCCACCCCAGACCGGCAGGACCGCCGTGATCACCGGCGCCACCGGCGGGCTCGGCTATGAGACCGCGCTGGCGCTGGCGGGCGCCGGCGCGACCGTGGTTTTGACCGGCCGCAACGACATCAAAGGCAAGCACGCGCTCGAGCGCATCCGCGCGCAATATCCGAACGCCGACGTCAGCTACGAGACGCTCGATCTGGCAAGCCTTGCCTCGGTCGCCGACTTCGCCGGCCGCTTCGCCATCAGCCGCCCTTCGGTCGATCTCCTCATCAACAATGCCGGCGTGATGGCGCTGCCGAAGCGGCGGACGACGCAGGACGGTTTCGAGATGCAGCTCGGCATCAACTATTTCGGCCATTACGCGCTCACCGCACGGCTGCTGCCGCAGCTTCGCCGCGGCCTCAAGCCCCGGGTAGTCAACCTCTCGAGCCTGGCGCACCGCTCCGGCGCGATCGATTTCGCCGACCTCCAGTCGGAGCGGTCCTACCGCCCGTGGCGCGCCTACTGCCAGTCGAAGCTGGCGATGCTGATGTTCGCGCTCGAATTGCAGCGCCGCAGCGACGCCGCCGGCTGGGGTCTGATGAGCAACGCCGCCCATCCCGGCTATGCGCGTACCGACCTGATCCCGAACGGCCCGGGTACGAGGAGCCTGTCCTCGTATTTCAGCCGCTTGCTGCAACCCTATGCTAGCCAGTCCGCCGCGGCCGGCGCGTTGCCGACATTATTTGCCGCGACCTCGCCGGACGCCAAGCGCGGCGGCTATTATGGACCGAACTGGTTCTACGAGTTGAAGGGGCCGCCGGTGGAGGCGAAGATCATGCCGCAGGCGAAGGAAGTGGCGGTCGCGGCGATGCTGTGGGAGGTCTCGGCGACGCTGACCGGCGTCTCCTTCGACCAGTTCGCGGCCGCCGCCTGAAAAGCCCACGGAATTGCCCTAAATTTCAACACTTTTGCGGTAGCCCCTTCCTTCGATAGGTTTTTCGCGGATCAGAGCAAGAGGCAGCATGGATCGCATCCGTATCGTCGGCGGCAACGAGCTCAACGGCACCATTTCGATATCGGGCGCGAAGAATGCCGCGCTGCCTCTGATGATCGCAGCACTCCTCACCGAGGAGACGCTGATCCTCGACAACGTGCCGCGGCTTGCCGACGTCGCGCAGCTCCAGCGCATCCTCGGTAATCACGGCGTCGACATCATGTCCGCGGGCAAGCGGCCCGGCGACCGCGAGTACCAGGGCCAGACCCTGCACATCTCGGCCGCCGATATCATCGACACCACCGCGCCGTATGATTTGGTGTCGCGGATGCGCGCCAGCTTCTGGGTGATCGCGCCGCTGATTGCACGCATGCATGAGGCGAGGGTGTCGCTGCCCGGCGGCTGCGCCATCGGCACCCGGCCGGTCGACCTCCTGATCATGGCGCTGGAGAAGCTCGGGGCGGAGATCTTGATCGACGGCGGTTATGTCGTCGCGAAAGCGCCCGGTGGCCTACGCGGCGCCGACATCGCCTTCCCCAAAGTCACGGTGAGCGGCACCCATGTCGCGCTGATGGCGGCGACGCTCGCCAGGGGAACCAGCGTCATCACCAACGCCGCCTGCGAGCCTGAAATCGCCGATGTCGCCGCCTGCCTGAACAAGATGGGCGCCCGCATCACCGGCGCCGGCACGCCCTGCATCATCGTCGAGGGTGTCGCCAGGCTCCATGGCGCGCGCCACACCGTGCTGCCGGATCGCATCGAGGCCGGCACCTATGCGATGGCGGTCGCGATGACCGGCGGCGAGGTGCAGCTTTCCGGCGCGCGTCCTGAACTGCTGCAATCGGCGCTCGATGTGCTCTGCGAAGCCGGCGCCACCGTCAGCGTCAACAATGACGGCATCCGCGTCGGCCGCAACGGCGCCGGCCTTCGCCCGGTGCAGGTCACGACCGCGCCGTTCCCCGGCTTCCCGACCGACCTGCAGGCGCAATTGATGGCACTGATGACCTGCGCCGGCGGCGCGTCCGTCATCACCGAGACCATCTTCGAGAACCGCTTCATGCATGTGCAGGAGCTGGCGCGGTTCGGCGCCAGGATCTCGCTCGACGGCGAGATCGCCACCATCCGCGGCACCGACAGATTGCGCGGTGCGCCGGTCATGGCGACGGACCTGCGCGCGTCCGTCTCGCTTGTCATCGCCGGCCTTGCCGCCGAAGGCGAGACCATGGTCAACCGCGTCTATCATCTCGATCGCGGCTTCGAGCGGCTGGAGGAGAAGTTGTCGGCCTGCGGCGCGTCGATCGAGCGCATCAGGGACTGATATCGGGGGGAACCGGTTCTGGTCCAGGAGATTGCTTTCGGCATGATGCCGCCCGCGCCGCTCAAACTGATCGCGCTCGATGCCGACGATCTCGCCGTGATCTCGGCGCATGTGCAGGACGCCCACGTGCAGGCCTCCGACATCGTCTGGCGCCAGGGCGAGAAGCGGCTCGTGGTCGGCATGTCCAGGCTCGACTGGGAGCAGACGCTGTCGGGCGAAACCGCCTCGCGCCGGTTGATCGCGGCGCTGCGCTTCGACCGCGTGCTTGCCTGCAAGTCGCGCAAGATCAACCTGGAGGCGCCGGACGCCACCCTGGAACTGCTCGGCATCGAGTTTCACCAGGGTGCCGCCCCCGGCGGCAGCGCACTGCTCCTGTTCAGCCAGGGCGCCACGCTCCGGCTCGACGTCGAATGCCTGGAATGCGAATTGACCGATCTCGGCCCCGACGACCTCGGCACCGCCCCGGCGGGGAGTGATTCCGTGTCGTCCCGGTGAAAGTGCCGTAGGGTGGGCAAAGCGCAGCGTGCCCACCATTCCGAGCACGCCGTTAGATGGTGGGCACGCTACGCTTTGCCCACCCTACCGCCCGGCTCCTTTGTCGGCCATCGAGGGTTGACGGCCCCTATCCGCCGCGCCATTGAGCAGGGACCCTGATCTCAATCACAAGAACGCCCCATGCCCCTCCGCCTGGACCGAAGCAGTGCCGATTTTGAGCAGCGCTTTGCCGCCTTCCTTGCCGCCAAGCGCGAAGTTTCGGCCGATGTCGAGCGCGCGACGCGCGCGATCGTCGACGACGTGGTGGCGCGGGGCGATGCCGCACTGATCGAGGCGACCCGTAAGTTCGACCGGCTCGAGCTCGACGCCTCCGGCCTGCGCGTCACCGCGGCGGAGATCGATACCGCCGTGACGACCTGCGAAGCCGCCACGGTCGACGCGCTCAAGCTCGCCCGCGACCGCATCGAGACGTTCCATCAGCGCCAGATGCCGAAGGACGAGCGCTTTGTCGACCCGCTCGGCGTCGAGCTCGGCTGGCGCTGGAGCGCGGTCGAAGCGGTCGGGCTCTATGTCCCCGGCGGCACCGCGGCCTACCCGTCCTCGGTGCTGATGAATGCGGTGCCGGCGAGGGTCGCCGGTGTGCCGCGCGTGGTGATGGTGGTGCCGGCGCCCGACGGTAAGCTCAACCCGCTGGTGCTGGCGGCCGCTCAGCTCGGCGGCGTCTCCGAGATCTATCGCGTCGGCGGCGCGCAGGCGGTGGCGGCGCTTGCCTATGGCACGGCCACGATCGCGCCCGTTGCAAAAATCGTCGGCCCCGGCAACGCCTATGTGGCCGCCGCCAAGCGGCTGGTGTTCGGCAAGGTCGGCATCGACATGATCGCGGGTCCTTCCGAAGTGCTCGTGATCGCCGACGCGACCTCCAATGCCGACTGGATTGCCGCGGATCTCCTGGCGCAGGCCGAGCATGACGCGAGCGCGCAATCGATCCTGATCACCGACAGCGCGCGGCTCGCCGCCGATGTCGAGCGCGCGGTGGAAGCGCAGCTCGTCACCCTGCCGCGCGCAGAAATCGCACGCGCCTCCTGGAATGATTTCGGCGCGATCATCCTGGTGAAAAATCTCGACGATGCGGTGGCGCTCGCGAATGCGATCGCGGCCGAGCATCTGGAAGTCATGGCAGCGGATGCCGAAGCGTTCGCGGCCAAGGTCCGCAACGCCGGCGCGATCTTCTTGGGCCCGCATACGCCGGAAGCGATCGGCGATTATGTCGGCGGCTCCAACCATGTGCTGCCGACCGCGCGCTCGGCGCGGTTCTCCTCCGGCCTCGGCGTGCTCGACTTCATGAAGCGGACCTCGATCCTCAAATGCGGCCCCGACCAGTTGCGCGCGCTGGGGCCGGCCGCGATGACTCTCGGCAAGGCCGAGGGGCTGGACGCCCATTCCCGTTCCGTCGGACTGCGCCTCAACCTCTCATGAACAAGCCGCCCACTGAGGAGGATCCCAACAATCGCATCGTCGCGGTGACGCTTGACGAGGAATCGATCGGGCGTTCCGGGCCGGACATCGAGCATGAGCGCGCGATCGCGATCTACGACCTGATCGAGCAGAACCTGTTCGCGCCTGTTGGCACGGAGCCCGGGCCGTACACGCTGCACATCGCGATCACCGGCAACCGGCTGATGTTCGACATCAGGCGGGAAGACGGCACGCCGGTGGTGGCGCATCTGTTGTCGCTGACGCCGTTCCGGCGGATCGTGAAGGACTATTTCATGATCTGCGATAGCTACTACCAGGCGATCCGAACCGCGACGCCGGACAAGATCGAGGCCATCGACATGGGCCGCCGCGGCATCCATGACGAGGGCTCGCGCACGCTGCAGGAGCGGTTGAAGGGCAAGGTGCGGATCGATTTCGAGACCGCGCGGCGGCTATTCACGCTGATCTGCGTCCTCCACTGGAAGGGGCAGGACGCATGATCCCGAAAAGTGGGAACCGGTTTTCGCTGCGACAAACGCGAAGCGTTTGCGCGGAGATCATGCGTCAAAAAAGACACATGATCCCGGTGCGAGCACCGCAGCCAAAAAAAGCTTAAGCAATGGGGGCGCCCCCCGCGCGCAATCCGCAGGCCGTGCTGTTCGCATGTGGCCAGAACAGCGTGCGTTCGCCGATGGCGGCGAGCCTGTTGCAGCAGATGTTTCCGCAAGGACTCTATGTGCGCTCGGCCGGCGTGAAGAAGGGCGAGCTCGATCCGTTCGCGGTCGCCGTGATGGCCGAGCTCGGCCAGGATATCTCCGCCCACAAGCCGATCACCTTCGACGAGCTCGAGGATTGGGAAGGGCTCAATTTCGACCTCATCGTGACGCTGTCGCCGGAAGCCCACCACAAGGCGCTGGAATTGACCCGCACGCTTGCCGCCGACGTCGAATACTGGCCGACCCATGACCCCACCGGCACCGAAGGCAACCGCGAGCAGAAACTCCAAGCCTATCGCGAAGTCTGCGACGGCCTCCTGACCCGCATCCGCCGCCGTTTTGCAAGAGCCGGCGCCACAAACGAGTAGGGACGCGTGTGGCCCGCCGCTCTCACTTGCTCCCGCCTCTCCCTGCAAGGGAGAGGCCGGATTGCATCGCCAGATGCAATCCGGGTGAGGGTCTCCGGTCTCTCGAGGGACGAGCGCCCGCGGAGCCAACCCCTCACCCAAGTGAGTCCGCCTCCACCACCTGAGCAGCCCTCTCCCACAAGGGGCGAGGGCACATCAACTCGCACCTCCGCGCGCACAGACGTAGGCCGCATCGCGCCGCTCACGCCCTCTTGTCGCTTCACTGACAAAGAGCTGTGCTTATGGGGCCTTACGTCCTCCTGATGGAAATGATTCGCACCCGGGTTCCACGGTTGTGAAAGAAGGCCCCTTCCGATAGGTTCCGCGCGCGCTTACCCACCCAATCCTGCTTCCTCCAAGAACCTGCATGCTTGGCCGTCCTAAACTCGTTCTTGCTTCCGGCTCGCCTCGGCGGCTGGCCCTGCTCAACCAGGCCGGCATCGAGCCCGACGCGCTGCGTCCGGCCGATGTCGACGAGACCCCGCGGCGGGGCGAGCTGCCGCGCGCCTGCGCCAACCGCCTGGCGCGGGCCAAGGCCGAAGCGGCGCTGAAATCGGTGCAGCTCGACGACGACATCCGCGGCTCCTTCATTCTGGCCGCGGACACCGTGGTCGCGGTCGGCCGCCGCATCCTGCCGAAGGCCGAGCTGGTCGACGAGGCCGCGCAGTGCCTGCGCCTGCTGTCGGGCCGCAACCACCGCGTCTACACCGCGATTTGCCTCGTGACCCCGAGGGAAGCGTTCCGCCAGCGCCTGGTCGAAACCCGCGTGCGTTTCAAGCGTTTGAGTGAGGATGACATCCAGGCCTATATCGGTTCGGGCGAATGGCGCAGCAAAGCCGGCGGCTATGCCGTGCAGGGCATTGCCGGCTCCTTCGTGGTCAAGATGGTCGGTTCCTACAGCAATGTCGTGGGCCTGCCGCTCTATGAAACGGTCACGCTGCTCGGCGGCGAAGGGTTTCCGATCCGATACGGCTGGCTGAACACCGCTACGGTTGGTTGAATGCCGGAACAGCGAAGACAGGCGGGCGCCGCGGAGGCGCCTGCGAAGGCGGAGAAACCGTCCAAGACGCCGTCCAGGCCGTGCCCGATCTGCGGCAAGCCGGCCGAGCATGCCTTCCGCCCCTTCTGTTCCGCCCGCTGCCGCGACGTCGACCTCAACCGCTGGCTCTCCGGCACCTACATCGTCCCCGGCCGCGACGACCAGGCCGAGGAGGAATAGATCAGACTTACCAATAAGTTGGGGATAACGCGGCGCGCCCATGATGGCTCTGCGATGCGGGGCCGCGCCCGGCGTAGCCAAAGGCGAAGCCGGGTAGACATCGCCCCTCCACCCCACTATAACCCGCCCGCTCGCTCGGCCTTTTTGGCCCTCCCGCGACCTGCCCAGGTAGCTCAGTTGGTAGAGCATGCGACTGAAAATCGCAGTGTCGGTGGTTCGATTCCGCCCCTGGGCACCAACGCTCTCACCGACATTTTGCCCGGGTCGGGCTGCATCAGGGCGGCTAGGCGCCCGCGAACCTCGAAATGGATCGGATCGCCGGGCCTGAGCCGCGGTGCGACGACAATGCAGTCAATGAGCTCGCGCAGCTTGAGGCACGCAGCCTTGGCATCGGCGGCCGAAAGCGCTTTCGCGAGCTGCTCCACCGCATCGAGATAGACGGCGAGAGTAGCCGGATGCAGGGTGACGACGTTCCCCTCGGTCGCCCGAGCGAGGCGCGCCTCCTGGCGATCAATCTCGGCCTCGAGCTCGGCGACCCTGGCGCCTACCATACGTCCGGTCAATTCTCCCTTTGCAACTGCGTCGACCAGCCTAGCTGCCTCGCGGCGCGCATCCTGTAGCTTGCGCTCAGCCGCGGCGCTCTCGCGCGACTGCTCCTTCGAGAGTCGCGCCCACTCCTCGGCAAAGCCCCGGCGGGCACCCTCGATTACGGCAGGATTTTTGAGCTCCTCGCGTAGGCCCCCGAGCACAGCCTCTTCGATCAGGTCAAGCCGGCATTGGCGCCTATTGGTGCAATCTCCCGACTCGATCGAGCGGGAGCACCGTGCCACGGGCCGGCCGCGCTGCGAGCCAGCCGAGACGAGGCTTGAGCCGCATTCGCCACACCGCAGGAGGCCCGACAGGATGCGACGAGGCGGCACGCCCTTCCAGCCGCAATTCGTGGTTCGCGCCTTGGCAAGCCGAGCCGCCGTCTCCTGCCAAAGATCTTCCGGGATGATGCGCAGATGCGGTGCCTCGATCCGCCGCCACTCACTGCGCGGGTTGACTCGGGGCACCTTGCGCCCCGTCTGCGGATTGCGAATCTTGCCGACGCGGTTCCAAACAATGACGCCCCGATAGATCTCGTTGCAGATCATGCCGGAGGCTCGCTTCGCAGATCCGTGAATGGTCGACGCGTTCCAGGCACGGCCGCGAAAGGGTTTAATACCTTCGCGATTAAGAGCGGCAGCGATGTCGCGGCAAGTGCTACCTCCGGCATAGTCGCGGAAGATACGCAGCACGACCGCCGCCTGGTCGTGGTCGATCTCGTGCTCGCCGGGCCGCCCCGCGATCGGACGATAGCCGTACGGCAAGCCACCGGCTCGTTGCCCCTGCGCGAGCTTTCCGGCAAGCCCGCGGCGTGTCTTGGATGCGAGGTCCGTGAGGTAGAGCGCGCCGACCAAGCCACGGACGCCGATCGAGATCTCGCTCGCGCGCCCGTCGTCGACGGCTACAAGCTCACAGCCGCAGAAGCGCAACATTTCCCAGACTTGGGGCAGCTCCGATTGCGAGCGTGCAACGCGATCGAAGCTCTCCACGACCACGACGTCGAAGCGACGGTCAACAGCGCCGGCGATCAGATTCTTAAGACCGGCCCGGCCATGGACCGAGGCACCAGAAAGCGCAGCATCAGAAAAGGTTTCGACGACACCATGGCCTTCACGCTCGCACCAGCGGCGGCACAGCGCCTCCTGATCTTCAATCGAGCGAGGGTTCTGCAGGTCGGATGAGTAGCGGGCGTATATCGCAGCTCTCGCCATCGTCGCTCTCTTCGGCATTCTCGCGGCGCGTTGCCGCCTGTTCCATCTTCACGAACTCCCGCCGCGCCAGCACGCGGCCGAGCTCCTCGGCAAAAGCGATGATGGCCGGGTCCGGAGGGGCCTGCAAGAGATTTCGACGGCCGCTCATTTCGCGTCAGCACTAGAAGTGCGCGATGTATTCGACGTCGCCTGGCAAGCCGCATCAGGGCAAGATCGATCCCTATCGACGGCACCCGCTGCCGCGGCAAGCTTGCGACTCGATTGGGAGATATCGAAATGCATAAGAGGGCTTTCGGCAACTTCTGCAGCTATCGTGCGCTATGACAGGCCGAGAATGCCGAGCCGAATAATCAGATAAAAGGAAATTTGAAGGTAGTAGTTGAAACGGCAACGTTGGCGCGCAATCGGAATGATGAATCGCTAGGGAGAGCCTCTCCGTTAGCTTATTGCTTTTGGGTGGATCGATCACCATGTTCGCTACGCTTATGAGCGCATCCCACCTTTTCTATTTGAGGATCGCTACTCAATTTCGATTACGTGCGCCGAGTTCGGGCAGGGGGCGATGGCTCGATTGTAATCGCAGACCGAGAGCAAAAGCCGCAACTCATCTCGGACTCGTGTAGGCGGCCCTACGATCCCCGTCCGCCAGTTACGCTAGCCACACTTCCCTGGCCGATAACCGCCCAATGCGATAATCATTTGAATTTGTAGAAATTTTCATCGTCGATTGCTGCCGATACCAACAGAAATACCAACAAAATGACGTGCGCCATTAGCTGGCAAAAATAAAACGGGAGGCTCCACGGCAGCAGGCACGCTCCATGCCGTTCCGGTCTCCACAATCGCCCCGACGGGAATCGAACCCGGCTTTCTTGCGACTGGCCGCTGTTGGCGCAAAGCGGCCGCACGTAACCGAGAGAGAAATCCAGTTCGATCAGCGCCTCATCGCGCAGCAGCAAGGCGGCCGGCGAGGATGGTAAGAAGGTTGTCGTCGATGCGCTTGGCGGTCGTACGGAACGTCGCGAGATGCGGGGCAACCGTCGCGTTCAGGCGTGACGCTTTCTCCGGACCCAGCGACTGTTCGAGGCTCGTCTTGTACGCGGGTACAGCTTCCCAGTCCGAGACGGTCTCGGGTGTTATCTCGACGTGATACTGAAGGCCGTAAGCGTGGTCGCCGTACCGGATGGCCTGGATGGCGCATGCCGGGTTGCGTGCCAATACGACGGCTCCCGGCAGCCCTTCCTTTACCTCGGCACCGTGCCATTGGAATGTCTGCATGGCGCCGCCAAGGCCCGACAGCAGCGGGTCTCGAAGGCCTTCGGGCGTCAGTTCGACGTCGGCCAGGCCCACCTCGGGTCGATCCATCAGTCCGACCCGACCGCCGAGCGCGTCGACGAGCAATTGATGTCCGAGGCAGATGCCGAGATATGGCCGGCCGAGGTCGCGGACCCATCGGCGGATGGCAGCTTTCTCGGCGACAAGCCAGGGATGGATGTCCTCCTGCCAGACGTCCTGTGGGCCGCCCATTACGACCATAAGATCGAACGCCTCAAGTGCCGGGATCGAGCCTCCCTCGTCGAGTTCGACCGCGTGCCACTTGTGGCCTTTCGCCTGCCAGAGGTCGCGGAACGAACCCGGATGCTCCACTGCCAGATGTTGAAATACGAGAATGCGCATGCTGTCCTCCTGTCCGTGTGCTGCTTCGCGGCATCGGGCGCGATCCGGGTCACGCTTGAACAGCTCCTCGAAGTTCCAGAAAACTCACTTCGGGTAAAGAAACTGCTTCACGAAGGCGGGCACTTCGATTCCTTCCCGCAGTTTCGGATCGGGCACCGGCGGCTGCAGCACAAGTCGCAGCCCCACCGATCCCGCCCACAGATTCGAGGCCAGATCGTCAGCGTCTTCGTCGGGCAAGCCATCGCTGACCTTGGCCGAGACTTCGTCGAGTTTCATGCGGATGAGCTTGGTCGCCTTCCACTCCTGATCGGTGGGCTTGCGCGCATATTCCCACAGGCCCGGAGCAAGCCGATCGACGAATACCTGCAACGCCTCGCGTTTGACATCGTCCGCGCAAAGCTCGGCGTTGCCGAAGGCCATGACCGAACGAAAGTTCACGTTGTGATTGAAAGCGGCACGCGAAAAAACGATTCCGTCGAGATGCGTGACCGTAAAGCAGACGGGAATGCCCTCCTGTTGCGCTTTCAGCATGCGGCTTGCGGACGAGCCATGCCAGTAAACGAAATCATCGATCCGCCAATGATTGGTCGGCGTTACGTAGGGCGAGCCGTCGATCACATAGCCGACCTGGCAGATGATGCCGGCATCGATGATCCCATTGATGGTGTCCCGATCGTATTTGGCCAACCAGTTGTACCGCTTGAGGCGTGCCCTTTCGCTGGGAGCGTCAGTGGTTTTCGAGGTGATGATACTGGTCATTTCGGCCGGACTCCACGTACGGAAAGGATCCCCACCATAAGATTGCTGCTTCCGTCGTCTTAGAACCGCTTTGAAAAAGTCGGGTGGGCCAATCGTCCGAAGTAGGCTCTGCGCGCCCAACCGACCGATACCATGCTCGTTTTCGAGGCTCGGCTGCCCCGCGAAGAGGGCATGGCATGGTTGTTGCTTGGGAGTCGGCACCGAGGCCGTCGGGACCTGTGTGATGTTTCCCATCGAATTGAATCCGTCCAGCCCCTCCACGCTCCAGACCCAGGTGTGCGAGAAGGTACGTGCGGCCATCGTCGCCGGCGTGCTGAGGCCGCGGGCGCAACTGCCTTCTTCGCGGGAGATCGCGCGGGAACTCGGGGTATCGCGCAACACGATCATCCACGCGTTCGAAAAACTCGCGGACGAAGGATACCTGAAGATGCGTTCGGGATCGGGGACATTTGTCGCCGATCCGCTTCCCGACGATTGCGTCGGGGCCGTGCAGCAGCCGGCAGGCGTCACAGACGTCGCCAGGGACACGGCGGTGCCGGGTCGTGACGTCCGCCATCCGCCGGTCTTGTTGAAGACCAAGGCCTTGCAGATGGCCCGATCGGGGATCGGCGAGCACCGGATCGACTTCCGTTACTGCAGCGCCAATTGGCGTAATTTTCCGCTGCGGGAATGGCGCCAGTTCATGATCGAGAACGTCTCCCGGGCAAGCGCCAATATCTCCGGTTACAGTCCTCCGGAAGGGTTGCCCGAACTTCGCCAGGCGATCGCGGACCACGTCTCCACGAACCGCGCGATTGCGGTAGATCCGGAGCAGGTGGTGGTGACTGCCGGAGCCCAGGAGGCGCTCAACCTGATCGGCCGCCTTTTCATTCAACCGTCGGTCCGGGTCGCGGTCGAGAACCCGTGCTATCGGGGAGCAGCTTATGCCTTTCAAAGCTATGGCTGCACCCTGGTGCCACTTCCGCTCGACGATCAAGGCGCCCGCATCGATTCCCTGGAAGGAACCGGCGCTTCGCTTATCTACGTAACGCCCTCGCATCAATTCCCGACAGGCGTCACGATGAGCCAGCGCCGCCGGCTGGAACTGCTGTCCTGGGCGGAAAGCAACGGCGCCTACATCGTCGAAGACGATTACGACAGCGATTTCCGCTATGACGGACCGCCGCTGACGGCTTTGGCCGGACTGAACGACAATACGTCGGTGATCTATCTAGGCACCTTCTCCAAATCGGTCGGATCGGGCTTGCGCACCGGCTACGCGATCGTTCCCAGGCAATTGATCGAGCCCATGAGGCACGTCAAGGCGCTCGCGAGTTGCGGCAATCCCTGGATCGAGCAGATCGTTCTGGCCGATTTCATCGGCCGCGGCGCCTTCGAGCGTCATCTGCGGCGCATAAGGCAAGCCTACGGGCAGACCAGGGCCGCGCTTCTGGATGCGATGGAAACGCATTTCGGTCCGGCGGACATTTCCGGTGCCGCCGGTGGAATGCACGTCATGTGGAAACTTCCGTCGCATTTCCCAACCGCGGCCGAAGTGGCATCGATCGCCGCCGCGGAAGGCGTCGGAATCTACACCGTGGCGCAGGCCGGAGCCTACGAGTTCGGGCCGCAGCAAAGCCCGCGTGACATCGTTCTCGGTTATTCCTTGCTGACTCCCGAAGCCGCGAAAGAAGGGGTGGCGCGGATCGCGCACGGGCTCAGCCGTGTCGCTCCGGGCCTATCCGCTCCCCCGATCGCCGAAACAGGCTGGAGGGCGCGAGACGGTGTAGCGGCTCGCGCGCTCTGAACGGGCAACGCCTTATGCCGCGGCAACCGAGACGGTCACGCCGGCATCGGCGAGAAGCCGCTCCAGTATCAGGCGATCTGCCTTGTCGAGGCTCCTGATCGGTTTGCGCGGCGCCCCCATCGAATGGCCGAGGATGTCGCAGGCCGCGTAGGCGACGCGAATGTAGCCCTTGAGTCCCATGAACTCGCAGATCGGATACATGTTGGCAAACGCCTGGCGCAGCTTTTCCATCCCCTTGTCCGCCTTTCGCAACGCGAAAAGGTTGGTGCAAAGCTTGGGCATGATGCTGCAGCTCCCGGCGAACCAGCCATGCACGCCGGCGGCGATCGCGGCCGGCGTTCCGGCATCGTTGCCGTTCAGAATCGATATGCTTCCCTTGGTCTTGTGGGCGATCGCGGATATGCGGGTGACGTCGCCCGAGCTTTCCTTGACGAAGCCGACATTGTCGATCTCCGCGATCCTGGCGATCAGGGCCGGCTTCATGTCGATCCCGGTCGTGCCGGGATTGTTGTAGATGCCGACCGGGATGTTCACGGCATTCGCGATGCCCTCGAAGTGTCCATAGAGTTCGTCGTCGGTGAGCGGCCAATAGCTGATCGGGACCACCAGGACGCCGTCCGCGCCGGCATCGGCGGCGAACTTCGAAAGCCTGATCGCCTCTGCGGTCTGGATCGAACCGGTGCCGGCGGTGAGGACGACGCGCCCGTTGATGTGCCGGGCGGCGGTCTCGATGACCTGCTGCCGTTCCTGTTCGCTGAAAGAGCCGATGCCGCCGGTGCTGCCGAACACGGTAATGCCGTCGACGCCGCTGTCGATCTGGAAGTCGATGAACCGCTTCAGCGCAGCCAGGTCCAGCGCTTCGCCGTCGTCTTTCGTCGGAGTAACAATGAAGGCCGAAACGCCTTGGAATTTCTCTGCTGCAGGTTTCATGTGAGCCTCGGTTGATGAAAATCTCCCAAGATCACGCCGTTTGGGAGTGTCCCATGGTCCAACGCTTCGCGATCGCGCCATAGGGCCGGTGCACGCCTGCGACATGGTGCCATTCGTCGTTGGCGACCGGCACCACGGTTATTTCGCAAGCGGACCTTTCCCGCACAGCCGGAGCGTCGGATGTTGCGACCCGGCAGTCATTAAGGCAGCGACGACGCCTCTCTGAGGATCGGCCGGGGAGCATGAATGTTGAAGAAGATTGAAGGAGTGGTGCTGTTCTCGGTGACGCCGATCAATGGCGATGGCTCGATCGACCACGCGCGTTGGAAGCTCCATCTCGACGCGGCGATTGCCGCCGATATCGGCGGCGTCACCCTGTTCGGCAGCACGGGCGCCAACGGCTATTTCACCGAAGCGGAAAAGACCGAAGCCCTGGAAGCGGTGGCAAAGCACGTCGGTGGGAAGATACCGATCATGATGGGCATCGGTGCGATGACGACGGCGGAAAGCGTTCGGCTGGCGCGCCATGCGTCGGAAAACGGTGCTGACGCCGTTCTCGTCGTTCCGCTGAACTATTGGCGGCCGACAGATCGCGAAATCATACGACATTACGAAACGGTCGCGGCAGCGAGCGCCGTTCCGGTCTGGCTCTACAACAATCCAGGGCTTGCCGGCATCGACCTTACTCCTTCCATGATCGCCAAGCTTGCCCGCATTCCCAACGTCGTCGGAATGAAAGACTCGTCGGGCGATCTTCCGCGCGCACTGACGATCCCGGTATTGACCAAAGGCAAGGTCGTCGTCGGCATCGGTCAGGACACGCTCATCCTGGAACCGGCGTTGGGGATCGCGCCGGCCTGGTTTACCGGATTGGCCAACATATGCCCGGCGGAGTGCGTCGCATTCTGGAGCGCGGCGAAGGCCGGCGACGCCGCCGGGGCCGCCGAACTCGCCCGCAAACTGTTCGAACTGAGCGAACTCGGCAGTCGCCTCGGTATCATTCGCGTCGCCCATAGCGGCCTCGAGATGATCGGAAAGCCGGTCGGCGGGCCACGCGCGCCGATACTCGGGTTGGAGGGCGCGGAGGCGGAAGAACTCCGTGCCATTTTGACCAGATTTGGTTTCGCTTGAAGAAGAGTCCCATTCAAACAGACAGGTAGCCATCATGATGAAGAAGCGCGGAATCGGACGACGGGAACTGCTTAAGGGAATCGGTGGCGCTGCCGCGGTGGCGGCGATCGGCCCGGTTGCCATGCCGGCAATCGCCGAGAGCGCGCCTCTTAAGGTCGGAATCATCGCCGCGCGTGCCGGCACCGCCGCCTACATCGGCGCGAATGGCCTTCGCGCGGCGGAATGGACCGCGCAAAAGATAAATGCCGCCGGAGGCATCGGCGGCCGCAAGGTGGAACTCGTCGTCGAGGAAGAGACCAACGCCAAGGAGACGCTGGAGCGCGCGCGCCGGCTCGTTCTGCAGGAAAAGGTCGATTGCATCCAGGGTGTCTATTCGACCGGCGTAAGTCTGCCGATGGCCCCGACGCTCGAGGACATGCAGGCGTTGACCATCTTCTGGGACGGTACGACCCAGGACGGCGTCAAGGAAACCATGCCGTCGCCAAAGTACGTCTTCAAGAGCACCGACAACGAGTGCGAGGCCGTGATGGCGTCGCTGATCGCCATCAAGGAGTTCAACGGTCAGTTCAAGCGTATCGCCGCGATAAGCCCCGATTACAGCTACGGAAGAAACGTCTGGACCGCCTTCAAGGCGCTCAACAAGAAGTTCGGTATCGACGCGGAAGTCGTGGCCGAGCAATGGTCGTCATTCACCCAGCTCGATTTCACCAGCAATGTCGCGGCATTGAAGGCCGCAAAGCCGGACCTGATCTACTGCGTGCTTGGAAACGCGGACCTGCCCATCTTCATGAGGGCGGCGACCAGCGCGGGACTGACCGAAACGGCGAAGTTCGTCCTGGTCCAGGCGGGACATCAGCATGGACAGCTGAAGAAGCCGTTCACGCCGCAAGGAACCCTGCTTTGCTACAACACGATGTATTTCGCGCGGCCAAATCCGTCGGCCGATCAGACCGAGTTCGTCCAATACTACATGGATAAGTACAAGGACTACCCGCATTGGGAATGCGATCGCGCCTATTTTTCCATGATGCTCTACAAGGGGGGCATCGAGAAGGCCATGAAGGCCAAGGGCGGTAGCTGGCCTTCCACGGAAGAGATCGCGGCCTCGATGGAGGGGTTGGAAGTCGAATCGTTCGGCGGACCGGCGAGCATGCGCAAGGACCACGTCGCGCAGGAAGTGTTCTACGGCGGTTTGGCGACGCACGACAACAATTTCGACGTCTGCACCCTGGCGAAGACCTACAAATTCGATGCGTCGGTGCTGCAGAAGCCATCGGGTGCCGACTTCTGGACCTGGTTGGACACAGCCAAATTCCCGGCCTAGTTCGCGGGCAGCGGTAGGACCGATGGCTACAGCCGATATCCTCGTCGCTGCCTTGTTCAGCGCCGCAGTCCTGTTCCTCGTCACCGCGGGGCTGCAGCTCGTATTCGGAGTCCAGCGGATCGTCAACCTGACCGCCGGTTCGACCTACGCGTTCGGGGCGTATTTCGGAGCTTCGGCATTCGACTGGTTTATTCAACGTGGCGGATCGCCTTTGCTGTTGCTGCCCGTGCTGCTGGTGGCCGGCATCATCGCCGGTCAGATCGGCTTCGTCATCGAGCGTGTTCTTCGCCTGGTGTATGCGCGCGACGAGGCGTTTCAGCTTCTGATGACGTTCGCTTTCGTGCTGATGTTTCAGGATCTACTGCGCTTCGTCTGGGGTGCACAGCCGCGCATCATGGCCGATTTGCCGTCTGTCTACGGCCGGGTAACCATGGGCGGATTCAGCTTCCCGACCTACAACGCAGCGGTCATTGCCTGCTCGTTGGCGATCGCTGCGGCGCTCTGGTGGTTCATCGAACGCACCCCTCTCGGTCATATCGTCCGGGCGACCGCGGAGAACAGGGCCATGGCCGACGCCCTCGGCGTGGATACGCGGCGCATCAACATGCTCATCTTCGTGCTTGGTTCCGTGCTCGGGACCGTGGGCGGTGCGCTAGTCATTCCGACGACGGCAGCGTCGCTCGAAATGCCCTCGGTATTGATTGTCGAGGCGTTTGCCGTCGTGGTGATCGGGGGGCTGGGCAGCATGAAAGGCGCCTTGTTTGGCGCCATCATCGTCGGCTTCATGCGCGCTCTGGCTCTGACGTTCTTTCCGGAAATCGAGATCATGGCGATCTACATCGTGGTCGTTGCGATGTTGCTGGTCCGTCCTTACGGCATGTTCGGAAAGGCGATGCCATGAGCAGATACCGCTCCCTGATCCTGATCGTGGCGATCGGCTCGATCGTCCCGTTCGTGGTCAGTCCCTACTACGCGACCCTCATCATCACGATGCTCGCCTTTTCCATCGCCTTGCTCGGGCTGAACCTGCTGTTCGGGTATGGCGGGCTTCTGTCACTCGGTCATGCGATGTACATGGCCATGGGAGCCTACAGTGTGGCCTTGCTCGGCTCAAAGCTCGCCATCAAGAGCTTCGAGCTGCAGTTGCTGTTGGCGGTCGTGGTAAGCGGGACGGCGGCCGCGGTCATCGGTCTGATGTGTGTGCGCTATACGACGATCTTCTTCAGTATGTTGACGCTCGCTTTCGGGATGATCTTTCATTCCTTCCTGTTCAAGTTCTACGAACTGACCGGAGGCGAAACGGGGATTTCAGTTGCTCGCCCGAGCCTGCTCGGCTTTGCCTTTGCGGGAATGAGCAAGACAACTTTCCTGATCGGCCCCTTCTACTGGTATGTTCTCGCGTTATTCGTCGGGATGTTCGCCGTGATGGCTGTCATTGTCAGATCGCCCTACGGGTTGGCGCTACAAGCGATGCGTGACAACCCAAGGAAGACGGAATTTCTCGGCGTCGCCATCCTGAAGGTGCGGTACGTGGCTTTCGTCATCTCGGCGATCTACTGCGCGGTGGGCGGGGCTATCATGGCGGTGAGCATTGGCGCGGCGGATCCCGATCTCGCTTTTTGGACCCAGTCGGGCAATCTGGTGTTCGTTCTCGTCCTCGGCGGCCTGGGCCAGATGTTCGGGTCGATCGCCGGTTCGGTGGTGTTCACGTTGCTGCAGGACGCGTTGATGGCGCATACCCAGTACTGGCGCTTCGCGCTCGGAGCCCTGCTGGCATTGATCATCATCTTTTCGCCGCAGGGCATTGTCGGTCTGCTGTCCCAGGCCTTCGGAAGGCGGCGCTAGATGGAGATGCTGCTGCGGGCTCGGGAAATCACCAAGGCATATGGGAAATTCATCGCGCTGAACGATGTCTCCTTCGACGTCAGCAAGGGCGAGGTCATCGCGATCGTCGGGCCGAACGGCGCAGGGAAGACGACCCTGGTCAATACGCTGGCCGGGCTTTATCCGCCGGATTCGGGTGACGTGATGTTCGAAGGCCGCTCGGTCGTCGGACTGGGACCGGCGGAACGGGCCCGCCGGGGATTGGCACGATCCTTCCAGTTGGTGAGCATCTATCCGACCTTCACGGTATCCGACATGATCGCCGTCGCAGCGTTCACGCGTATCGGCCGGACGTTCAGCCTGTTGCGGGCAGTCTCGTCGTTTGCCGCCGAGTCGGAAGAGGTGCGCGAAATTGCAACATCCTTTGGGCTCGCGGACCGCCTGGGGGTCAAATGTTCGGCACTGTCGCAAGGTGAAAAGAAGCTGGTCGATATCGCGAGCGCGTTGGCGCTGCGCCCGAGGCTCATCCTGCTCGACGAACCGACTAGCGGCATTGCGAGCGCCGACAAGCACCGGATCATGGAGACGCTGCTGGAGGCGGCAAAGCGATGCGGTGTCGAAAGCATCGTGCTGGTCGAGCATGACATGGAGCTGATTGCGCGTTATGCGACGCGTGTAATCGGTCTTCGGTCCGGCAGCATCGCAGCCGACCTCCCGACCGACGCCTTCTTCAGCGAGGCCAGCGTCATCGATTCCATCGTCGGAAGAGTGCCCCAACATGCTTGCGGTTGAAGATCTGGATGTCTCCGTAGCCGGAGCACCCGTGCTGCGCGGCGTGGCGCTCACGGTGCAGCCAGGCGAAATGATCTGCCTGGTTGGCCGCAACGGTGCCGGCAAGACCACCTTGATGAAAAGCCTGATGGGCCAGCACCGTCCGACCGGGGGCCGGATCCTGTGGCAAGGCAAATCCATCGTCGGATCCGCGCCTCACGAAATTGCACGTCTCGGAATTGGGTTTTCACCGGAAGAGAGCGAGGTATTCGCGAGCCTGAGCGTCGAGCAGAACATCGCGTTTCCGACCTGGGTCCGGCGCAGCGCCAAGCCGGCGGCCGAACGCATCGATCTGGCCTACCGCGTCTTTCCGAAATTGAGGGAGTACCTTCATCGCGGCGGCAGCGAACTGTCAGGGGGCGAACGCAAGATGGTGTCCATCGCCCGCGCCTTGACACTGGATCCCGATCTGCTGCTCCTCGACGAGCCGTTCGAGGGTCTTTCGCCGGCGATCATCCCGACCATCGCGGCCGGCATCGCGTCGATCAGAGACGCGGGGAGAGCGATCCTGATGGCCGAATCCAACGTGCAGCACATTCCGGAATTCGTTTCCCGCGTCAATGTCATCGAGCGGGGCGAGATCATCTTCGATGGCGAGGTCGCCGAGGCGCGTCGGGATGCCGCCGTCCGCCAAATCGTCTCCGGCCTGTCGTGATCTAGGGTCTGTTGAGATTCAGGATTCACAGATTGGAATGTCCGTGATTCAAGCTCCGAAAGGAGCTTGGC
>NZ_JAQMIL010000110.1:0-20244 GCF_029990105.1 Bradyrhizobium sp. Arg237L
GCCAGAACGAAACAGAGCAGCCCGATCATTCCGCCAGCTTAGGCGATTCCGTCACGTCATCAACTCGGATAGAGTTTTCGGTACACACAGGTCGCTGCGGTCTGGCCGGACGATGACGAAGCCATAGAGCAGGTCGAAACCAACAGTTGGAACAACGAACAGGTCCATGGCGGCAATGTCTGACGCGTGATTATGCAAGAAGGTCCGCCATCCCTGGCTGGGCGGTCTCGGCCGCTTGACCATGTACTTCGCGACGCTCGACTGCGCGACCTCAAACCCGAGCTTGAGCAGTTCGCCGTGAATGCGTGGCGCGCCCCAGAGCGGATTTTCGACGCTCATCCGCCGGATCAACACGCGCAGCTCCGTCTCGATCTGCGGCCGGCCTCCAACTGGGCGCGACTTCCAACGCCAGTAGCAACGAAAGCCGGCCCTGTGCCAACGCACGAGCGTCTCGGGTTGGATGATCGTGAGGACCTGCAAGATCGATGGAAACCAGCGATACAGCTGAATGAAGAACCGGCGATCATCGTTGGTGAGCCGGACGCGACCCCGCATCTTACGCCTCAAGACATTCAACTGATGCCGAAGCACCGCGTTCTCGGCTTCAAGCCGCAACTTCGACTTGAATGGCGAGACCAGGACGGCGAGAACGAAGCAGAGCAGCCCGATCATCACGCCAGCTTAGGCGATTCCAGCGCGGCATCAACTCGGATAAGGTTTTCGGTACACACAGGACGAAAAGGGGTAAATCCTATTCGTCGGCGCGCTCGATTTTCCGAGGTGTCCAAGCGGGCGCGAGAGTCGCAAGAAGAATTAGTCCTACCCCGACGTCGATCGAAACATCCGCGACGTTAAAAACCCAGACGAACCGAAGTTTCGATGCATCGAATAGATCGACGACAGCTCCCAGCCGAAAACGATCGATGACATTTCCAAGCGCTCCCGCGCTGACGAACGCGAATCCGAGAGCGTTCACGATTGATGTCGATCGGCGTAACGCCAATCTCAGCAAAACGGTTGCCGCAGCCAGATTTAAAGCAATGAGCGTCCAACGTGAAAATTCACCGTAATCAGGTACTAGTCCAAATGCATTGCTCCGATTGAATAAAAGCGTGAGATCAACGGGGCCAGCCAATTTGATTGTCGTGCCAACAGTGCCCAGAGATAGAATTGCCCAATGCTTTGTAAGTTGATCGAGACACAACATTGCAAACGCAGCAGCTAAGGCAATGGTGGGCCTAGTCAGACGGCTGTTCAACACTACCCCCTCGTCTCGCGCTCGCCAGTCATTGTACCAGATGATGCTGAACAGGCGATACCGCGATGTCTCCTCTTGGCCGATTCCGTTGAAAAAGGGCGGCAGTAGTTTCGTCGTGAACGTCCGCTGTTCCGCGGACGAGTTGGCTTGGTGGGGCTCACGCGGGCGTCAGCGCGGGCATCGGGATCAGCTTGGCCATCTTACGAAGCTTCTGAGCGGCGGCAGCGAGGGTGAACTCGTCACGTGCGCCATTTGGACCCCTCAGTCGAGCCGATCGAGCTTGAGAATGCGCTTGAGGTGCGCGAACAGCATCTCGATCTTCTTGCGGAGCCGACGTGAAGTGCGGCCTTCCCATGATCTTGCGATCCCGCGCGCCATGTCGCGAGCCCCCTCGTAGATCGAGCGCGGCACTTTCCGGGCCGGAGTGTTGGGGCAACACCTGCTTCTCAGAGAGCATGCCTGACAATCGTGCTTTCTTGCACGGTAGAGGATCGTCGCTTCATCGTTCACCGGCGTCCCTGTGGTAGTCAGAGTTTTGCCGCCAGGGCACCGATAGACGTCCCTGGAATGGTCATAGGTGAAGTCCTCGCGCGAGAAGGTCCCGTCGGTGCGGGCCGACCTGTCGAAGACGGTCACGTGCGGCTCGATCCCGTGCTCGTACAGTAGCCACGCGAGCATCTCAGCCGAGCCATAGGCGCTGTCGCCGAGAAGCCGGCTCGGAGGTCGAACCGTTCGAACGAGCGTTGGAGCATGCGCTTGGCGGCCAACACTTCCGCCTGGCGGATCGCCGTGGTCGCCTCGACATCGACAATGATAGCGTTCTCGACGTCCACCAAGTAGTTGGTCGAATACGCAAAGTAGGCTTGTCCGCCGTGCGCTCCTGTCCAGCGCGCCGCCGGATCGGAGGGCGACACGAACTTGGGCGTGACCTCCGTCGCGGCACCGAACGCGGCATCGTCAAGCACGGCAAGGTACTCATCGATCGCTCGGCCCGCGGCCTCCGGTGGAAGCCCCTTGTTGCCTTCGATCCCCCTCTGCCGGTTGGCGTCCGCCTTGATCAGGCTCGCATCGACTGCAAATCCGTCGCCACCGACCAGCCGCTCCCGGATGCAGCGGCGCAAAACGGTCTCGAACACGTGGCCGAAGAGATCGCTCTCACGGAAACGGCCGTGCCTGTTCTTCGAGAACGTCGAGTGATCGGGAACGGCCCCGTCCAGACCCAGCCGGCAAAACCAGCGGTACGCCAGATTGAGGTGGACTTCATCGCAGAGGCGTCGCTCCGATCGTATGCCAAAGCAATAGCCGACCAGGAGCATCCTGATCATCAGCTCAGGATCGATCGAAGGCCGTCCGATATTGCTGTAAAACGGCGCCAGCTCCCGTCGCAGGTCCTCAAGCTCTACGAACCTATCGATTGACCGGAGCAAATGGTTGGCCGGGATGTGCCTTTCGAGCGAGAACTCATAGAACAACGCAGCCTGGTCGACTTGCCGATGCCCCATCATGACCTTCAGTCCTGCCAATTAGACAGACTGAATCATTGATCCCTCTGCGTCGCAACAGCCGCCTTTTTCAACAGAATCGACCAAAACCAGACTTTCTCTGAGTGCCTGACCTTCATCATCTCTCGCCGGCGGCGGGGGAAAATTTCTGAATAGTAGTGAAGATCACGCCGCCGGACGCACGGATGCCGTGGCTTGATCGTTGATCGGCAAAGTGAATTGCACGGTGATGCCTGGCCCGGCGTTCGGGGTGGCCCATATGCGTCCCCCGTGAACTTCGACAATCGAACGGCAGATCGATAGCCCCATGCCCATGCCGCCGGGCTTGGTGGTGTAGAATGAGTCGAACAAGCGTTCAAAACTCTCCGGCTTCAGTCCCGGGCCAGAATCCTGCACGGTGACGAGCACTCTGTCCGATGCATCTTTCCCAGTGCCGATTAGCAACCGGCGCGACCCTTCGCTGACACCGCTCATCGCTTGGACGGCGTTGACGATCAAGTTAAGGATCACTTGCTGCAGTTGGACTCGATCTCCTTGAATGAGCGGCAAGCCCTCCGCGAGTTGCGTCTGCACCGAGACATTGTTTTTCATCACTTCGCCACGGGTCAGGGCA
Organism: Bradyrhizobium sp. Arg237L; assembly: GCF_029990105.1. Taxonomy (NCBI): domain Bacteria; kingdom Pseudomonadati; phylum Pseudomonadota; class Alphaproteobacteria; order Hyphomicrobiales; family Nitrobacteraceae; genus Bradyrhizobium; species Bradyrhizobium sp. Arg237L. Next base: position 3,374 of record NZ_JAQMIL010000110.1, read on the forward strand.
ATGACCTCAACGATCGCTTCGTTGACCTCCAAGGCATCCTTCCGCGGGGGCTCCTTCTTGATGAGAGTACGGATGCGGCCGATGATCTCGGCCGCACGCATTCCGCTCTCGACGGAACGACCAAGCGCCTGCCGGGCCTTGTCCAGATCTGGCGGCTGGGCACCCAGCCAGCGCAAGGCGGCCCCGGCACTGTTCAATCCCGCCCCGAGCGGCTGCATGACTTCATGTGAAATCGAGGCCGCCAGCTCTCCCAACTCGGTGACCCGGTGGATATGGGCAAGATCCGCCCGCGTCTGACTCAGGGCCTCGTCGGCGCGCCTGCGCCTGAACGCGGAGGCGAACAGGGCCGCCAGATCGGCGAGCACGAAACCGGCGATCGCCACCGCCAGGGGGGTCCGATCGAGGGTCGTGACCTCCTGGGCGACCTCCGTCGCGGCGGGAGCGGTACAGATGGCCGCCCGCATCCCGGTGTAGTGCATGCCGGAAATGGCGAAGCCCAGGACGATGGCGGCGGCGAGCTTCTGCCCAGGGTCCTTGGTTCCGAACGCCAGCCACAGCGCCGCCGTCGCCGCGCCGATCGCGACGATCACGGAGAGCGCGACCCACAGGGGGTCGTAGCTCAATTCGACGGGCCCCCGCATGGCCGCCATGCCGGTGTAGTGCATGGCGAGGATGCCGAACCCCATGAAGACGCCGCTGAGGACGAGGCGGGGGCGGGATACGCCGCCCGGGCGACTGATGAAGTAGAAGCTGCCGCTCGTGCCCAGGATCGCCAGCACGAGGGAAAGGACAGTCAAGCTGACATCGTAAGACACCGGCATCGGCAGCTCGAAGGCGAGCATGGCGACGAAGTGCATCGACCATATGCCGGCTCCCATGGTGAGCGCGGCCCCCGCCAGCCAGATGCGGTGCGTGGGTCCTTGGGCCAGCGCCACGCGTCCGCCGAGATCCAGGGCCGTATAAGACGCGAAGCCAGCGACCAGGATGGACAGGACAACGAGAGACGGATCGTATGTTGGGGTAATAACCATCGGGATCGTCCTCCATTTCGGAGCAGAGACGAGCGAGGCACTATCCGAGATATGGCAACTGACATTCCCCGGATGCCGGCTGCGATTGCGCCACGCAAGGGCATTGTCAAGGTTGTCGGCCACCAGCCGCGAGAACCCGTGTCAAAGCGTTTGCTCTCCTGATTGCAGCGCGTCTTTATCTTATGATGCTATTTCTTTTTAAATTTAGTTGTATTGCCGCGCCGCACGGCAGATCGGTTACATCAGCGCACATGCACCAGCACCCGCTCCATCGCCCGATGTTCCCGGGGCGCAGCCGTGGCTGGACGCCCGAAGCCGGCGTTTGGGTGGCGATCGGCTGTGCTCGTATCATGAATGGCGCACCTCGTCTGTCGGATCTCCGAGTCGGGTCAAAATGCGAAAAACTCAACGTGAGCAAATCTAGTCCGCTATGCCCCGCTTAGCGGACCTCAATGAGGCGCGCCGCCACTTCGCTGATGGGCCAGAGGACTAAACCGCTCGCGCGGTAGGGCGCTGGGGTTGGCGACACAGCCAAGAGGATAGCGCCGCGGGGGCGTCCTGTCTTGAGATGAGGGGTTCGCAACCTTCACTCAAAACAGGAGCATCCCCATGACCGACGAGGCAGTGAGCCCGCTGCGCCGGCGCATGACCGAAGACATGACGATCCGCAAGTTCGCGCCGAAGACCCAACATGACTATGTGCAAAGGGTCAAGAACTTCGCGGCGTTCCTCGGGCGATCGCCGGATACGGCGACCTTTGAGGACGTGCGCCGCTACCAACTGCATCTGGCGGCGAGCGGCGTTGGCGTGCCGACCATCAACCAGACCGTCTCGACGTTGCGGTTCTTCTTTAGGGTCACGCTCAGGCGCCACGAGATCGTCGAGCACACCCATGTCATTCACGAACCGCGCAAGCTGCCGGTGGTGCTGAGCGTGGAAGAAGTGGCGCGGCTGCTCGAGGCTGCGCCCGGGCTGAAGTACAAGGCGGCGCTGAGCGTGGCCTATGGCGCCGGCCTGCGCGCCGCCGAGGTGGTCTCGCTCAAGGTCGCCGACATCGACAGCAAGCGCATGCTCATCCGCGTCGAGCAGGGCAAAGGCGGCAAGGACCGCAACGTGATGCTGTCGCCAAGCCTGCTCGAGCTGCTGCGGCCTGGTGGAAGGCGGAGCGGCCGCAGGGCTGGCTGTTTCCCGGCCGTGATCCGGCGCAGCCGACGACCACGCGCCAGCTCAATCGCGCCTGCCATGCCGCGGCCCAAATGGCCGAGATCAAGAAGCGCGTCTCGCTCCATACCTTGCGGCACAGCTTTGCCACCCACCTGCTCGAGCAGAACATCGATGTCCGCGTGATCCAGGTGTTGCTTGGTCACGCCAAACTCGACACCACGGCGCTCTATACCCGCGTCGCTACCAAGACGATCAGCGAGGTCATGAGCCCGCTGGAGCGCATCGCACTCAAGCTCAAGGAGATCCGGCCGCCCGGCTGACGCGGCGCGCGTGCCGCGCCCGGCTCTGGAGGTTGCGGATATCTTCCGCAGCCATGGCGGAGCATGGCGTCAAGCCCGTGCCGGCCATGTCAGCCTGGACCAACTGAAGGTGATGTCGGCGATCGAGCGCTGCCGCACCGCGGAGCTCGGCGGCCATGTCGCGCGCTGTCAGGACTGCGCCTATACCACCATCGCCCACAACTCCTGCCGCAACCGGCATTGCCCGAAGTGCCAGGGTGCCGCGGCCAAGGACTGGCTCGCCGACCGCGAGGCCGAGCTGCTGCCGGTGCCGTACTATCACCTGGTGTTCATGCTGCCTGCGGCCATCGCCGACATCGCCTACCAAAACAAGGCCGTGCTCTACGATCTCTTGTTCAAGGCCTCGGCCAAGACCATGTTGACGATCGCCGCCGATCCGAAGCATCTGGGCGCCAGAATCGGCATCACCTCGGTGCTGCACACCTCGGGCTCGGCCATGACCCATCACCCCCACGTGCACATGATCGTGCCCGGCGGCGGCATCGCGCCCGACGGCCGGCGCTGGGTGTCCTGCCGGCCCGGCTTCTTCCTTCCCGTACGCGTGCTCTCCCGCCTGTTCCGGCGCCTGTTCCTGGAGAAGCTCATCGCTGCGCACGCGGCCGGCTGCCTCAGCTTCTTCGGCGATCATACCCATCTCGCCGATGCGCAATCCTTCGCGGCTTATCTCGCGCCGCTGCGCAAGGCGGAGTGGGTCGTCTATGCAAAGCGCCCGTTCGGCGGACCCGAGGCGGTGCTGGCCTATCTGTCGCGCTACACCCACCGCGTCGCCATCGCCAACAGCCGCCTGATCGCCTGCGACCAGCACGGCGTCACCTTCAAGTGGAAGGACTACCGCAGCGAGGGCCGCGATCGATACAAGCAGATGACGCTCGCCATCGACGAGTTCATCCGCCGCTTCCTCATCCACGTGCTGCCAAAAGGCCTCAATCGCATCCGCCACTACGGCCTGTTCGCCAGAGGCGCGTGCGCCGACAACATCGCACGCGCGCGTGCGCTGCTCGCCGGTGTAAACTCCCAAGGCGAGCCCACCAGTGCCCCAGAGTCCAGCAAGCCGAGCTGTCCATGCTGCGGCGGTCGCATGATCATCATCGAGGTGTTCGCGCGCGGTGCAACGCCACGGCATCAGTCGACAGCTCCACGAACCGCATCAGGATCGACACTTCATGACGGCGCCTCAATCCCGCAAATCTGCTCCGCGCGCCCGCTGGCTCTCGACCAGCCACGGCAGGGCGCGCCCCGATGTCCGCCAGTCGTCGCAATTCGTCCGGCAATTCACAGAGCTCGACGCCACCCGCCGCTCATTCATCAGGCGCTTCACCGTCGCACAACTCGTTGCAGCGGCTCGATTCAAATCAGCCAGCTCCCCCGCGGCACTCAAATCCCCATAGCGCCTGCCGCACCGCCGCACGTCCCCCCAAGCGCGGTTTCCTCCCTTGGAGGCTTTCGGACGCCGGCCGCCGAATACGCCGCACCGTCCCTCAAGCGGCCGGCATCCGAAACCCTTCACAAAAGGCGACATTCTGGGAAAGCCGGCGCGTGTCTGGTCTACCGCTAAGAGCGGATGTTGGTAGCCGCGGCGGCGATGCCGGCTTTGGCCAATAGCGCAAGTCTATTTGATCAGCTCGCCCCGCGCGTGAGGAGGTTGCGGGACGGAAGGGCTTATTGCCTTTCCTTGTTCTTCAAATTGAGCAGCGGTGGTCTTCGAAATCGGGTGAGGCGTTTGGGCTTGAACAGCTTTGAAATCACTAGGCTCGAACTGACTTCAAGATTATCATGGGGTACGGCACTAGTCGAGACGCAGGCATTCGAATGCATTTGCTCGACAGCAAGACTCGCACGGAACGCAGCTGTGCAGATCCGGCAAACTTGTCGCCCCCGGCGGTCTTTGCCGTGCTCGTCCATGAAACTTGGGCTCGTAATGCCGAGTGGTGTCGCGAAAACTCTGATTTTTGCCGACAGCTTAGGGACAGCTTGGGCAGTTCGCTCAACTTCGACGTCTTCCAGTGGTCCGGCTTCAATCTTCACCGCGCCCGAATAATTGCAGGCAGCCGTCTCACCTCTCGGCTTAGGAGCATCGTCTCGAAGCATCCAGATGCGAGAATTGTGCTGATCGGTCACAGCCACGGAGGCAATGTGATCCGCTACGCACTGAAGAGCGCCGAGATTGCTTCTCGGGTAACTGGAGTAGTTACACTAGCAACACCGTTCATTGGTTTGGCATCGCGCCCCTTCAAGCACTGGCTCTATTTGATGACAGGCGCCTTTGCCGCGAGCGCGCTTGTTCTATCGATCGTCTTCGCATTTCTCCTTTTGGGAACTGTTCTTGTCCACGTCTTTTTTTACGCGAAGACAATTTTCCCAGGGAGTCCTGTCAGAGTCTTCGCTCAGAAGGCCTTTCAGCTCGCCTTTATCCCGACTATAGCTGGGCTATTTGCACTGTGCCTATGGCTTTACGTTCAGCGCATTGGCCGCTTCATCGCGGCCATAGAGACCAAATTAGGCCCGTTACAGGACGAGATGATCACCACGATCGATCCTCCAGTGATCGAAGGAATACCTCTACTCTCAATTGAGGTTCGCGCGGACGAAGCGCGATTCGCCCTGCGGGCTGCCAGCGTTTGTTCTGAATGGGCACACAGGACGGTTAGCAACACATTCTTCAACGGCTTTGTGTTGTTTGCACTCCTCCCACTTGCAACAATGTATTTCTTTCCACTTTTCCTTCCAAATTCGGCGCTAGATTCGTACCTCGTGGCACTTGGCTTGGTTTTTGTTGTCGTCCCATTGCTAGTTGGCTTACTCCTGTTTCTTTCAGTCTTCTTCCCTCGCGTGATTAAGGCGCCGATATTCGGCGAAGAAACGATCGTCCAAACATGGCTGTTACAGAGCATTCAATCGCCCGAGCCAGTCGGATGGATGCCAAATACCCATCGCAAGTTCGTCGTTAACACCAAATGGTGGCATTCTTGGCGGACAATAAAGCACAGTCTTGTCTACGCGAATCCTGAGGTTGCCAATTGCGTTGCGAGCTGGGTGAACGTATTGCTTACGAACGAATTTACGGGACCTGTAAGCGTCGGGAGCTTAATTCACGTCCAGCCACCGCCCACCAATTTTGAAGAAGCGATCTATGGTGTATTGCCGCCACCGGTGCGGAAATACTTCACAGACTAAAGATAGCCCAAATCGTATTCGAGCCTCCTGCAGTAATCGTGGCCCGTCGGCTCGGGGTCATCAGCAGACGTGGGCGGAGCCGCCGCCATGTACGGCTTTGGGTCAAAGCGAGAAGAACTCAGAGTGAGCCCATCTTTTCCGCTTTGGCCTCGAATGCGGACATTCATCATAGCGGTCCGCATGTCTCCGAAGGGTCAAAAGCGCCGTTCAGGCGGTCGGCCTTCCGTTTCCGCTTTACCCCCGGAAGCTGACAGTTTTGAAAGAGCGCTCGACAGCGGCCGGCATCAGCTCAAACCGCGGCGACCAGCTGGACCACGGTCTGACGCAGCCATGCATGCGATGGATCTTGATCATACGAAGCGTGCCAGAGGAGTGAAACGGCTACATTCCGCAACTCCACGGGAGGCGGGCTGAGGCTGAGCCCGAGTTCGCTGGCGAACAGGCGAGCCAGTCGCGCGTGCATGGTTACGACGACGGGGGCGCGCGCCACCAGGGACGGGACCGTGAGGAAACGCGGCGTGGTCAGGACGACCGTGCGCTGCAATCCGAGCTTTTCCAGAGCATCGTCCACCACTCCGCGCACGCTCCGCCCGGGCCTCAGGCCGGTGAGGACATCAGGCAGCCGCACATAATTATCCAACGAGATTGGGGGCGTGATGCCCGTCCTTTCGGCGTTAAAGGTGCACAGATACGTCTCATTGAACAAAAGACGCCGCTTATGGTGGACCTGTCCCTGCGGGAAGGCGTCATAGTCGATGGCGAGGTCCAGCTCGTCGGCGTCGAGATCATCCAAGAGCCGCGATGAGTCGATATTGTAGAGCCGCAGGTGGATACCAGGCGTGACCTCGCGCAGGTGGGCGAGGAGAGTAGGAAGATCAAGATTTCTATGCTATCTGGCAAGCCGAACCCCGCTGCTGGATCGAATGCTTCGTCTCGCGACACGAGCGTCTGGATCTGCGCCAGCGCGGTTCGCACCGGCTCAACCAACGCACTGCGCGAGGGGTGAGGCGCAGGCCCTCAGGCCCCCGCGTCAGAAGCTCGTCCCGGAACAGGTCCCGTAGGCGCGCGAGGTTGTCGCTCATCGCCGACTGACCAATGCCGACGCGAACCGCCGCGCGCGTCACGCTACGTTCCGTGAGCAGCGCATCTAGGTGAACGAGCAGATTCAGGTCCAAGGCCGCCAAGCTTGCGGGGGAAATCGCTGGTGGTGAAAGCCTACAAAACGATCTTTGCGCAGTTACTTCCCGCCGGAGAGCGCGAGGGACGCGCGCCGGTCCAAGTGTGCGTTGCCGCCGACGAGGAAGGGGCTAAAAGGCCGTCCCGGATCTCGTGGCAAAAGGCGGGTTCGAGCCCTTAGACTCAGGTCCGCTATTCAATGCGCGCTTTCTTGAGCGGCGCTATGAACATCCACTTTGGCTTTTTCTTGGACTGGCGCACCTCTGCCGCTCCTGCTGGATCAAGAAGTAGGTCCGCTCGGGGGAGGGCATCACGATTCCTTCAAGCTCGTACCAAGCGCATTTACGCAACGGCTCTGACGCGCACGTATGAGCCCGGGGCGTCCTCAATAACAGGGAGGTTACCTCCACCAAGCATTCCAGACCGGCCACCAAGAGCCCTGATGGCTGGTTGCGCCGAACAACCATTGGTCAGGATCGGCTGGCAGGTTGTCGTTGGTCCAGTGGCCATACTTGCTTCCTGGCGCGCCGATGACACCGGCCATGTGGCCAGATGCCGACAATACAAATTTGATTGGACCCGAGTACAGACGGGTGGCCGCATAAGTAGATTTCCAGGGCGCGATATCTTCGCGCGTCGACAGGATGAAGGACGGGATCTTGATCTTGGGGGAGGTCGATTGATGTGCCGGCGATGCGGCGACAATAAAGGAAGTCCTACTTCGTTCCAAATCGAATGATGTCGGCGTTGTGCGCTGTTCTGTCACATGTCGACGCGGACGAGTGCCAGACGCTAACATGGGTTAGGCGGTCAGCCGGCTTAGCTCAACAGGTAGACCCACATTGTGGTGGGCGGTTGCTGGTTCAAGCTTGGCAGCCGGTTCGCGTGGAAGCCACTGCCGTGCCCGCTCCGACGCTGCAACAGATATCCGGAGAGGAGAAGGCGAAGCGCAAGGGCGGATGGCCGAAGGGCAAACCGCGCACGCGCCAGAAACCGCGCGAGGTGCAGTCACGAGCGTTCGAGTCAATTCGGAAGCGGTCGCATTCGATCCGTCCAAGATCGGCGGCGATATCCATGTGGCGGGGACGATTCCCGACTGCCCGACGATGCTGATCGCTCCATGCTCGCGCTCCTGTACGGTCAAGCGGTCTCGTTGAAGCGTATCGCCGATGTCCTCGAAGTCATCAAGATGATGATGCCGATCCCGCTTGCCGAAAGCTCGCCTTTCAATGAGCCGCCCGCTAATTGAGGCCTATCGCGCGCTTAGGAAGGCGAACAAAGCCATCGACGCAATTCGCGATGACAAGCCAGTCAGGGTCACGCATGAATTGCCTGCAAGTGTTCATCGCGATCTCGTCACCTACGCCGAAGTTCTCACACGCGAGAGCGGTCAACCAATCAACGAGCCAGTCAAGCTGATCGCACCCATGCTGGCGCGCTCCATGGCTACTGATCGGGCCTTCGCTAAAGCCCGTCAAATTCGTCATCCCGCCAAAAGCGGGCACGAGCCGTAATGCTCGCGGTGAGCAAATCACGTCAGCTCTACCTGCGACAGGAGACCTGAGCGAGACTGCGAAATCGGTCGGGCCAATTGGATAATCGGCGCGTTTCTTACACGGGCTTGATCATATCCCGTGCATAGGCCAGGCCGATACCGTATCCGCCGCCGTGAGCCTCCACGATCGCTCGCGCCCCGTCATAGGTCTCATGCCGGGTCCAGTCGCGCTGGAGTTCCAGAAGGACCTGGATCCACGACGTCGGCTTCGCCCCCGCCGCTTCCATCCGTCGCATCGCTAGATCGTGACTGACCGGAGTGAGCCCGCCGCAAGCGTCGCCAACGACGTGTACCTCATACCCAGCCGCCCGAGCGGAGAGCACCGGAAAAGTCACGCACGCTTCCGTCAACAGCCCCGAAAAGATCAGCTTCCGCCGTCCGCTCGCCACGATCGCGCCGCGCGCAGCATCGTCCTCCCACATGTTCATGTTGCGGCGGTCGATCGCGACCACTTCGGGAATCGCCGCGTGAATCGCGGGCATCAGGGGACCGCTGTAGACCTTGGTGGCGGACGTGGACGCCACGATCGGCATGCCGAAAACGGTGGCAGTGCGCGCTAGAGCGACCACGTTGTTCAGAAGCGTTTGGCGATCGATCGATCCCACGCCGAAAGCAAGTCCGGCTTGCTGATCGACCAGCACCAGGACACAATCCTTCGGCTCGATCAGGATGTCGGGCATTGCCCTCGCGGTTTCAGGTCCTTGTGTCATGATTTCGTTAACTCCAAACATCGGGGATTTATCACCGCGGCTTCGCTTCTGCTCCCGACAGCATAGCCTTGAAGGTGATTTCGACGAGCTGTTCAGGAAAGGCCAGTCTCGTCACACCGATCAGGTTGCTGGCGCACTGAGGTCGTGGCGTGCCGTAAGCCTCCTTGCGCACCTTGCCCGCAGCGGCGAATGCGGCGACGACATCGAGGACATAGAGCGTCTCCTCGACGACGTCGTCCAGCGTTGCCCCGAAGCGCGCCAAAAGCTTGACGGCATTGGCGTAGGTCGTCCGCATCTGCTGTTCCATCATCGAGAACTCGGCCGGCTTGCCGGATTCGTCGAGAGAGGCAGGCGCGATCAGGTTTCCCTTCTCGTCGTGGCTGAGCTGGCCGGAGACATGGATCGTATCACCAACCTTGATCGCCTGTGCGTATCCGTAGGCATCTTCCCACGGCACACCGAAATAGGCGGCCTCTTTACCATTCACTGCCGCTGCGTTTACGTCATTACTTTGCATATTGAGTCTCCTGCCTTCTCAATCTGGCATCGCGTCTCGGTGGCGGCACTGAAAGTCTTGGTACGACGTGCCTTGGAGAATGACTTTGCAACGCCGGCGAGGGAAATGACCTCTCGCCATAGAGTCGATAGACGATCGTTATTGCGGCCGCACCGCGTGATGCCGTAGCGAGGAATGCCACCAGCCGAATCCGCAGAGACTCCCGTTGCCGCCCTTGGACCAATCAAGGTTCCGCGATGCGTGGCCGTCCTTGACCATGACGCCGCTCCTGGGGTGGATTTGTTGTGCGCCACCTCGCCGACCGGATGCCACACCGAGGCAAGAGAGGGAAATACATCGCCACTTTGCAGATGGGCAGGATGGCTGCAGAAACATTCCGGAAATCCGGAATTGCGTTACGGGGTAATGATTAAGCTGTTCTTGCACACTTAGGTTTGCTGGTCCCACGAAGCCAAGTCCCTCCAGCCGCCATTCGATCCGAGCTAACCCGGACGCGTGACGTCGCCTGTTGGCCGTTCGCGACATATTGCGCCGCGGCGCGATATCGGTCGCTAACAAAGCATAGCGGAAGCTGTCGGGCAGCCGTCTATTGCAGAGGGCGATGCTCTTAACCCGTTGCGGAAGTAGACGGCTTTAGGGGGCGAGCGCATAAGCCTTCGTATGGTATCCGTGACCCCTTTAGATGCCGCACGGTTACCTACGTTCAATTGAGCCGCTGATCGCGATCGTCTTAGGCTGGATGCGTTGGAAAAGCGCACAGGCTCATAAAGTGCGACAATGAAAATGGGATAAATAGCGAACGACACTGGGCGCGAGATGAACAATCACATTTGGCATGCAACACTGGTAGCATTCACCGTCATGCTGTCGATTTCCACAATCGGTCACGCTCGCGCCCACGATCATCAACACCCTGAGTTGAACAGTTGGTATGAGAGCTTGTACAGTCGCAAAGGACCCTGCTGCGATGGCAGTGATGCGAAGCGCATTGATGACGCCGATTGGGAAACTAAGGGCGGTCACTATCGCGCGCGCATTGATGGCGAGTGGGTTGATGTTCCGAACGACGCTGTCGTGGATGGACCGAACCGCGCTGGTCGCACCATGGTTTGGCCCTACTATCTGAACGGCGCTTTGGTTGGCGTCAGATGCTTCATGCCGGGGAGCATGGGCTGATCGCGAGCAGGGCGATCACGCCTTGCACATGAGCGTGAGTGAGACATGTCCAATCCCGTCGCAAAGATCGTCGATCGGCACCTGAAAATCTGGAACACTCGACACGCCGCTGAGCGCATCACGGGCATCCCTTTAACCTATGCAGAAGACGTGGTCATCGGCGAGCCGGCCGCGTGGTTTTCAGGTTTTGCGGGCATTGAACTTGCGATTAAAGCGGTACAGGCGCAGATGCCGGGAATGGACCTCGCGGTCACCGGCCCGATCCAGACAACGGGGGACATGTCTACGTACACTTGGGCGCTCGCGGGGAAAGACGGCAACCCCGTCGTCAAGGGCCGGGATGTGATCACGGTGAAGCACGAACGGATCATCAGTCGATACGTTTTTTTCGACACCTGACGTTTAGGACGCGCGCCGCCCTTCTTTTGTGTGCACCCCCTCGTGTCCGGGTCCTTTGGCGCACAGCGAAAGTGCCGGTTGGCGCGGTATGAAGATATTTGCAAATCATGATATCGCTGCCAATTATCTACCGGATCGTACACAATAGGCGGTGCGCGATGTGGCGCATGTCGAACGCTCAGGCGCTTATCTTCATCGCGACAGTCGTCATGGTCGCGCTGGCGGCGTGGATGGCCCTGTAGCCGACGATCGAGGGAGGCACGATGGCGGATTGATCAGAAAGCCCGGCCTATGCGGCGCTGCCCCGGAGCGCGCGCTGGGTGTTCGCGGCGATCGAAGCGGCCATCGGCTGACGGCAGCAAGGCGAGCGTGAGCTACGTCGCTTCCGTCTGGACCACCACATCGCGTGATCGAGATTTCGCCGGGGCCGCGTCTGGTCAATATGTTCCAGCTCCCGAAGGGCTGGCGGTTTCCGCCAACCGTGGCAGCTCAACCCACCACGAGCTGGGCGTCTGGGTTCGCGGCTTATTTAATGACTTCCACGTGAAGGAGATTGCAATGACCAACGCTAGCACCACTCCTCCGAAAATGACCGAAGCTAGCACCACTTCTCCTATCGTGACGAACGCTGAAAGACATTCACGCCTTGCGTACTCATTGTTTTTTGCCGCGCTATTGGCGTGTGGTCTGTATGTAGCCTTCATCGCCGGACCAGCCGTGCGCGCAAGTGCGCAAGAGCGACTTGATCTCGCGATAGCAGAAGAAAATCGTGCCTTCTGTGCGAAGTTTGGAATGCGCGCCGGGACCAGCGAGTTTCTCGCTTGCGCCAATGAGCTAGCGGTTATCCGGCGAAAGCAGGTTGACCGCGACCGCGCGGCCGAGATTGGTTTGCTCTAGAGCACGGGTCCTTCATTACTATCCCCCACTTCTTCGGGCGTGATCAGCCCCGACGGCGGGTCGCGATGCTCTCAGGATCAGTCAGTTCGCGCCTTGCAGCAGGCGCAGGAGTGGGTCTGCTTGCCGTAGGCAATCGTCGCAGCCTCGGGATCAGCGGGATCGCGTTACGCTGTCACGCCGCCACGGCGCGTTACGGTCAAGCGTTACGATGCGTTACGTCGCGGGCCGTTGCGGCAAAAGCGTAAATGAGTCCGGCAAATTGGAGACGGGCTCCACCCTGTTGGGCGATCTTCTGATCGATACCAAAGAGCTTACACTGCCATCTATAAGACGCCGTCCGAGGAAGCACAAAAGAGCCGGGCTCATTCAAGATGAGACTGGATCACGACCTCTACCAGGACTCGTAATCGCTCATCGACCCGGTTCGCGGTCAGCAGTAATTTCGAGCGCGCCGAGATCCGCTCGCGCCGCTCCCGAAGCTCGGGCGGCTTTCCTTTGAGTTTTCAAATAAGTCGAAACGGGGATATCCAAAAGTCGCAGCCCTGCTCCGCCAAAAGCCTAACCCCGTTTCGCCCTTCCTGTCAGACGTGCAAACGCGAGTGCAATTGAGCACTTGCGTGTCGCAGCGCAGGCTCACCTCGATCGCTTGTAGCCGCTTTCGGGCGAAGGAAGCTGCCGCTCGGGCTGACGCGGGGCCGTACTACCCCCGAGCACGGGCACGGCGATCGCGACAATGGAATAGATGAATGAATCCTAAATAGGACCCGGAGTTCGTCTCCATGAGTCTAGCCGATGATGACCAGTTGGCAGCACAAATCCAATTCAAGCGAACCGGAGAAGCGAGAGCAGAAGGCCGCCCACCACATTCGCCCTCCACGCTGCGAGCCGAGATCCAGCAAGTCCGTTTAGGCGAGAATTTATCGAAGCCACACGATTCGCTGAACGGCACTGAAGATCTGCAACAACTTTCAAGATCACAGGTATTGCGTTCGATAACTCGATCCCCGATCATTGGAGGCGACCATGGTTCGTCCATTTTCGATCCAGCTCGCCAATTGGATGGTCGCGTCGCGGCGGACGCGATCCATCCTGTCGTTGAAATCTCTCCTTCCGAGGCTGTGACACGCCTCACTGTAGCGGGGCAAGGCATGGCGGCTGAAACTGTGCGATTCACCGGCCGAGGCAAAATCCAACATCATTTTCGGGCTCCAATGCATATGCTCGTGATGTACGAGAAGGGAGAGCGCCGCAACGGAGAGACATTCGTGGAAGGTCTGCCGCGATCAGCGATCCGGAACCTCGAGCGGAAGCTGACATTCGTGCCGGCTGGCCGCGAATTTCACGATTGGCACGAGCCGCGCGGGTCGCAGATGCGGCTCATGTACTTCTACTTCGAACCCGAGAAGCTGAAGGCTCTTTCTGAACGTGGCATCACCGACCTACCGGACGCTCCACGCCTACTGTTCGAAGACGAAACACTATGGCACACCGCGCTCAAGCTGAAGACGTTCGTCGAGAGCTCTGCAGACGACCCGATTTACTTCGGGAATCTCGGTAGTCTGCTCATACATGAAGTCGTGCGCTTCACTTGTGGGATGCCCAGTATTCAACCTCAACTCCGAGGTGGCCTTGCACCGTGGCAGCAACGACTCGTCACTGCCTATATCCACGAACATCTCAATGAGCGGATACCGATTGGCACGTTGGCGCAGCTCGTTCGTCTGAGCCCGTATCATTTCTGCCGGGTATTCAAGCAATCTCTCGGAATGCCGCCACATCGGTTCCAGACCAACCGTCGTGTTGAGCACGCCAAGGTACTGCTGGCAAAACGCGCAGGCTCGATGGCAGAAATCGGTTTGGCCGTAGGCTTCAGCAGCCCTAACGCGTTCGCCACGGCGTTCCGGAAGGCGACCGGAATTGCCCCCACGGATTATCGCCGAAGTGTGGCTCCTCCTATGACACATGAATGAGCTGCGACGTTGCGACCAGCTTTGCTATTCGGAAAATGGAGGCATTTCGGCCTCACATTGCGATTGAGGATGATCGGGTTTTCGGTGCCCGCGAGAAAAGCAGCCCACGATCTTGAGGAAGACAAGCGTCTACGAGGGATGGCTCTGGCAGCATCCGTTCTCGCGACCGTAGCGATGAGCACGGTATCGCACTTCAACGGATCATTTCTGTCTGAAGACGCCGAACGGGTTAACACGCGGCAAATCGGAGATCCGGCCGTACTCGATGCTCCCATAGCCCATCGGCAACCGGCCAAGACTGATTTGCCATCTTGGCTCCGCGAGCTGGAAGACTCTTGGCAAACGGAAAGCAGAAAGCCCGCCGCGGGAGTTCAGCAAAGCGACCGAAGGCTGAAGCGGCGCAAGGGGAACACCCTTGCCCAGTGGCCTCAGAGCGATCCGAGGGGCGTTCCGCAAATCTGTCGCTGCTAACGAAGCGTGAGTTGAGCTGACGTTTCATCGGTCGGCTTACAGCAAGGGTGCTGAGGACCATCGACCTGGTGAACTTCTCGTCGCCACGAACGATGGCGTTCTACACTGGAACTCGGGAGGCGTCATCTGTTGAATGGCCCTCGTGAAGGTGTTATTTTTACACTGCAAGTCGGCGCGTATCGGAAGAGTATCTCGTGGCGCAGCATTCTATTCAAAAGCGTGCCGTAACCGAGGAACCAACTATCGTCATCGTTGACGATGACAGGGACTTCCGCGACTCTCTCGGAGATCTGTTCAACTCGGTCGGCTACAAGGTCAAGTTGTTTGGGTCAGCCGCAGAGCTGCTCGAAGGCGAGTTGTTACGCGACGTGGCGAGCTGCCTCGTGCTTGACGTCAGATTGCCTGGCTTAGGCGGTCTCGATTTCCAAGCCGAGCTGTCGAAAGTGAACGCTTCCATTCCTATCATCTTCATGACCGGCCACGGCGACATTCCGATGTCGGTCAAGGCGATGAAGGCAGGCGCTGTGGATTTTCTGACCAAGCCGTTCCGCGATCAAGACATGCTGGATGCAGTGACGATTGCGCTGGAGCGCGATCGGACGCGGCGCAAGGCCGAGCAGCGGCTCGCGGACCTAAAGTCGCGTCTCGAGCGTTTGAGCCGGCGCGAGCGAGAGGTACTGGCTCTCGTGACTACCGGCTTGAGGAACAAGCAGATCGCTTTCCAGCTAGACGTAGCTGAGATCACTGTGAAGGCGCACCGCAGCCACGTGATGCAGAAGATGGGTGCGCAATCGCTGGCCGAGCTTGTGAAAATGGCGGAGGCGCTTGGCATAAGGTCGCCGCGGTCCTAATCGCTTCGTGATGGCACGTGGCTCCATCAGCGGAGACGTTCTTGTTTGCGCAAGCCGACTCATGCTTTTAATCGGCTGCCGGAAGGGCCTGCTGCCGCGTCAAGCGCATCGACCTGGCATCAGCGCGCGCGTTCGGACGTGGCACAAACCGAGTTGAACTATTCAGAAGTTCTGCATTAATTGTTCCAAAGTATAGCATCGATTATTCCGAAGTGTGGCATCGCCCGTCCACAATATAATCGCCAAGTCCAGACCCTTGTCGTTACACTTTGATTGCTGGGAGTGCGGTCCGCCGTGCGATGATTGGATAGCCGCGCAGTGTGCTTCTTGAAATGGACGCGGAACGCGAGATGCGGGATTTGTCCGGCAAGAGTCAAATTTCGATCGTCGATGATGATGAGCAGTTTCGCGCGGCGTTAGCGGATCTCATGCAAGCAATGGGTTTCACGATTGAGGCCTTTCCGTCCGCAGTGGATTTTTTGGCGTCTCCCAACGTCCGCCATACCTCCTGTTTGATCGTTGATGTCCACATGCCGCGCATGACTGGGACTGAGTTGCATAGCCACTTGGTAGGATCTGGCTATGACATACCAACAATTCTGATCACCGCTTACCCCGATGACCGCACGCGAGCTTGGGCTCTAAGTCATGGCGTCGTTGGCTACCTGACCAAACCCATCGACGAGGAGGTTCTGCTCGGATGCGTCGAATCGGCTCTGCAGCGCGCCAAATCGGATGAAAATCCGTCATGACCGCTCAATCAGCTGCCGGCGCGCGACCAGGTTCGGTCATATTGTGGTTCGCGCTCGGGCCCACGATCGTGAAATATGCCGCCTTCCGACAGCTGGAAAATCGCATCTGCCTTCGCTAGGCTCCACGAGCGCCGCAAGGAAATTCGAATTTCAGCAATAATGATCAAGCAATCGAGTGCAAAAACGGCAAATGGGCTAGGACGACGAGCGGAAATCGGAGATGTGGAACTGGGGATGATTTCTTATCTGGGTCTCGCGGCCTGACGGCGAGATATTTGGAACAATTTGCGCCGGAGCAATCCTTGAGGTCATCGCAGTGACCCATGGCGAAGTCACGAAAAATGGCATTTCGGTGCGGACTGTACTCGCGGGCGGCTTGCCGCCCGTTCAAGGAGATCGAGTCCACCTGCAGCAGGTGATCCTCAACTTAATTGGACGGCACCTGAGCAGACAAGGACGAATGAACCAGTCTAGCGATTCCCGGCTGACCTTTATGCACTCGTTCATCCTTATGTTGTCGTTCTGATGAAGTCGCGCCTGCAGGTGAAATAGTCTAACGATTGGGTTCGAACAGCCGTACTTGAGACTGACTCATATCTCCAGCGTCCCGATGTTCAGCTCGAAGATCGTTGCTCTTTGAACGGGTCGCCGTAAATGTGATATCCGTTA
>NZ_JAQMIL010000111.1:0-20006 GCF_029990105.1 Bradyrhizobium sp. Arg237L
TCGTGACGATCGCGACCCGCCCCTCATTCGCGCTGAGACGCGCGGAGTTAAATCACTGATTTGCCCGACGGCGAAAGCGGTTTATTTTTCGCTGCAAGGATGGACAGACTTTTGCTGATTTGCCCGACGGGTTGTTATGTCGCACCCAAAGCATCCAGATCGTCATTGCGAGCCAACGGGTCGCGCGAACGCGCGCGCGATGACAGGCTCCGCGAAGCAATCCATAGCGCCGCAAGCGGAGGCATAGATTGCTTCGCTCCGCTCGCAATGACGGGGGGTGTCATTCCGGGGCGTCCGAAGGACGAGCCCGGAATCCATTTCGCCGCTTGCGCCCGTGGATAAATGGATTCCGGGCTCGCGCCAAAAGGCGCGCCCCGGAATGACGGAGAGGTTGGCGGGCTCACGCCGGGAGGCGATCCCTGGAATGACGACCGGGGTGAGTGGCGAAATTACTAGTGGCTTGTGCGCAACGATGGGTTACTGGCAAGCTCCTGAGAAAATGAAGCGGACATGAACGAAACGGACGTCGTCATCATCGGTGCGGGGCACAATGGCCTCACCTGCGCGGCCTATCTCGCGATGGCGGGGTTGCGCGTGAAAGTGGTCGAGCGCCGCAAGGTGGTTGGCGGTGCTGCGGTGACGGAGGAATTCCATCCCGGGTTCCGCAACTCGGTCGCGGCCTATACGGTGAGCCTGCTCAACCCCAAGGTCATTGCCGATCTCAGGCTCGCCGGGCACGGCCTGCGAATCGTCGAACGCCGCGCGCAGAATTTTCTGCCCTCCCCCGACGGCAGCCATCTCCTCACCGGCGAAGGCCGCACCACGCAATCCGTCGCCAGGCTCAGCGCGCATGATGCCGAGCAGATCGGCATCTTCTCGCGCCAATTGGAGGCGATCGCCGACGTGCTGCGCCAGTTCGTGCTGCGCGCGCCGCCGAACATCGTCGAGGGATTTGGCGCGGACGCACTCCGCGAGGCCTTCAACGCGCTCGGCTCCGCCAACCTCTTGCGCAAGCTTTCGCTGGAGCAGCAGCGCGACCTGCTCGACCTCTTCACCCGCTCGGCCGGCGAGATGCTGGACGAGCGGTTCGAGAACGAGCTGGTGAAAGCGCTGTTCGGCTTCGACGCCATCGTCGGCAATTATGCGAGCCCCTATGCCGCGGGCTCGGCTTACGTGATGCTGCACCACGCCTTCGGCGAGGTGAACGGCAAAAAGGGCGTCTGGGGCCACGCGGTCGGCGGCATGGGCGCGATCACGCAGGCGATGGCAGCCGCGGCACGCGCGCATGGCGCCGAGATCGAACTGGATAGCGGCGTGCGCGAGGTGATGGTCGAGAACGGCCGCGCCGCCGGTGTCGTGCTCGACAACGGCACCACCGTCCGCGCCAGATATGTCGCCGCCAACGTCAATCCGAAACTGCTCTACACGCGGCTGATGCCGGCGGGCGCGCTGGCGCCGGAATTCTTGCAGCGCATGTCGCGCTGGCGCAACGGCTCCGGCACCTTTCGCATGAATGTCGCGTTGAGCGCCCTGCCCTCCTTCACCGCGTTGCCGGGCGCAGGCGACCACCTCACCGCCGGCATCATCATCGCGCCGAGCCTCTCCTATATGGACCGCGCGTGGCTTGATGCGCGCAGCTTTGGCTGGAGCCGCGAGCCGATCGTCGAAATGCTGATCCCCTCGACGCTGGACGACTCGCTGGCGCCGGCTGGGCAGCATGTCGCGAGCCTGTTCTGCCAGCACGTCGCGCCGGAACTGCCCGACGGCAAATCCTGGGACGACCATCGCGATGAGGTCGCCGACCTCATGATCGCGACTGTCGACAGATACGCCCCCGGCTTTGCCGCAAGCGTGATCGGCCGGCAGGTGCTCTCCCCGCTCGACCTGGAGCGGCAATTCGGCCTATTGGGCGGCGATATCTTCCACGGCGCGCTGACGCTGAACCAGCTCTTCTCCGCCCGTCCGATGCTCGGCCATGCCGACTACCGCGGCCCCGTGAGGGGGCTCTATCACTGCGGCTCCGGCGCCCATCCCGGCGGCGGCGTCACCGGCGCACCCGGTCACAACGCCGCGCAGGTGATCCTGGGCGATCATCGCTCCTTGTTCGCAAGGCGTTGAAAAGCCTGTGGACGGCCTGTGGATATCAGGTGGAAGCCGATGTGCATCCACCACCCGGTCAGGCTGCCACGGGCTGCGACACGTCGCGATCGTCGGTAAACAGCGTTTCGAGCAGTTTCACGAGCTGCTCCCGCGCATGGCCCCCTTGGCTCGGCTGCTCCAGGAATTCCGCGAGCTCGACCTCGTCGGTCTCAATGGCATACCCGGCACCGCGGAAGTCACCCCGCTTCTTTTCGTGCTCGACGAACAGCCGGCGGGTTTCGGTATCGAATGCCAGGCGCCAGCGGTCCTCGTCGACACCTTCAGAGCGCTGATAGAGCGGCCGTCTTAACAGGGACATGGGACCCTCCTTTTTTTGGCAGCCTATCACGACGTCGCTTGCTTCACCTCCTCCCGCTTGCTTGCGAGAGATGGAGCGCAGCATCCATCGCGGCAGCATTTCAACCTGATCGGATCATGCTCTAAGTCTAGGTGGAGAACCCTGTTGAAAACCCCGGTATTCTCGGTTGGCAACTTCTCCATGACGGCCGTGCGACGCTCCAGAAAGCAAAAGCGTCGCGAACTGCGATGACCGATCTGGTTTAGCGCCGCTTGCGGCCGGGGCGATCGATGAGGAAATCGTCCAGCTTGGAGCCGGCACCAAGTCGCTTTGTCAGCCATAGAGGACGTTTGCCGCGACCCGACCACGTCTCTCCAGGGTTTTTCGGGTTCCGATATTTGGGGAGGACTTTTGGATAAGGACGGCGGCTGCGATCGGGTTTCGCAGCTTCGTCAGACGACCGAAGCTTGCGTAGCCGGTCCTCAAGCGTGGCTTTCTCGCTGACTATTCGTTGCGTCAGCTCAGCCGCTACTTGTTCATGGAGCGCCCACAGTTGGTCTGTGGACATGGATCGGAAGCCGTTACGTTTCATCGAGTCGCGCCCAGGAATAAATACAGAGCGCACTTACCAATCACGCCGGACGCAAACAAGCGTCCCGGTACCATTTGGCGCATCACTTACAGGGAGAAGTTCCGCTTCCGGTTCTCAAGACATCGGACTCGCGCATTCAAGCGGCTACGATGAAGTCCTGTCCTGATGCTTCGAGGCCGTCCGGACGATGTTTGCCGTCGCCTGGCAAGCGCCCTCGCTTCCGCCTCTCGCACCTGTCGTCGAAGATCGTGAAGTTCAGCAATGCGTTGCGCCATCAGCTTCAAGGTCTTGCGAAGAATTTCGGCCCACGTCCTTTTGCAACCACTCATGATCACTCCCGGACAAAACTACTATAAATTTAATTAAAACAACGGGTTACGATCATGCATTGTTTGGGTGAACTTTCAATTACGGGACAAATACGGAGTTTTGGGCGCACAGGCCCGCCCGCGCAGCCATCTCGGGCCCTTCCGCTCAAGCCGCGGCTGCGCCAATGGAGGTTCGCCTTTTCAGCCGCCCGCGGCTGAGCCGAGCAGAGAGTTCCTCGAAGTTTCGGCTCCCTGCTGATAATGCGATCGTGGTTAATGCTGATGTTCCAGATGAAGTCGAAACGGTCACCCTAAATGCTTCCGAAACCCACCCATCGCGCGAGCCTCGCGCTTCCCGACGAGCAGACCGCCAGGCGGCTGGTCGACGCGCTGACCGAGATATTCTTCGAGGGCGAGACAGCGATTGCCGCGTTCGAGCGGCCGGCCGGGCGCTGGGAGGTCACCGCGCATTTTGCCGATGCGCCCGATCAGGCGCTGATGCGCGAGCTCGTCGCCAATGCGGCCGGCGATGACCTTGCCAAGACCATCGCCTTCGACACCGTCGAGGCCAAGGACTGGGTCAAGGCCAGCCTCGAGGACCTCGTCCCCGTCCCCGCCGGGCGCTTCGTCGTGCACGGCCAGCACGACCGCACCCGCGTGCCGCCGAACAAACTCGGCATCGAGATCGAGGCGGCGCTGGCCTTCGGCACCGGCCACCACGGCACCACGCGCGGCTGCCTGCTGCTGCTCGATCACGTGCTGAAGACGCACCATCCGCGCCGCGTGCTCGACCTCGGCACCGGCACCGGTGTGCTGGCGATCGCCGCGGCGAAGGCGCTGCACGGCGCCGTGCTGGCAAGCGACATCGATCCGCCATCGGTCAACGTTGCGCGCGAGAATGCCGAGCTGAACGAGACCGGCCACCTCGTGACGATGATCCGCGCCACCGGCTTCTCGGCGCCGCAATTTTCCGAGCACGGTCCGTTCGACCTCGTGCTCGCAAACATCCTCGCCAATCCGCTGCGGCAATTGGCGGGCCCGATGGCGCGGCATCTCGCGCCTTCCGCGCGCGTGATCCTGTCGGGGCTTTTGACGCATCAGGCGCCAAGCGTGATCGCCGCCTACCGCGCGCGCGGGCTGGTGCCGTTACGGCACCTGAGAATCGAGGGATGGAGCAGCCTGCTGCTGCGCTCGGTTAAGTGAGCCCTCTGGCAAGGGAATGCGGCGATTGCACGCTTTGCTGCAAGGTCATGGCGATCGAGATGCTCGCGAAGCCGGCAGGAGCGTGGTGCCCCGAATGCAAGCCTGGGCGCGGATGCCAGAGCTATGAGAACCGACCGGCCGAGTGCCGATCCTTCAATTGCCTGTGGCTGATCGATCAACGATTCGGACCGCACTGGAAACCGAACAAGTCGAAGCTTGTGCTGACGACCTCGCAGGACGGGATCGAAATCCGGTGCGATCCTGGCTTTCCTGACCCTTGGCGACGGGAGCCGATCCGAAGCGAGATCACAAGGCTCGCTGTTTCCGGCGAGGAGCATGACGTCACGGTGCTGGTTATCATCGGAGCGAAGATGATGCTCGTAGCGCCCGATCGCGAGTTCGATCTGGGTGTCGTCGGACCGCACCAGAGGATCGTTCGGGAACTGGAAGGAAAGCGGGTGATCGGCGCAACCGTGGTGACGGCTTCCGATCTGGACGAACGGATGTGAAATGAACCTCGCGGTCGGTCGCAACAAACGCCTATTCGGCTGCCTTGTTCTTGCCGAGGGCGGTCTCGCTCTTCTCCGCCTTCAGCCGGCGCCTGACGCGCCGTTCGACAAAGCGATCCAGGATCTGGACGATGACACCGCGCTGCTTCTGTTCGATGGGAGCAATCGGGCCGCGGCGGACCGGCGGCGAAATCTTCTCAAAGCTGAAAGCAGGCATCGTGTATCCCCTCGCCGTTGAGTTGAGACACTCCTGGAAGCCTCCCGACATCGTTGTCGAACGGCTTGCCTTGAAAACCGTTCCGTCTTTTCTAAACCTGCGAAACGGTATTGAAGCATAACTTATGCCAAATTGTGGCGATATCCGCTTACATTGCGGACCTGTCCACGCAATCATAAAGTGACCAACGATGTCCGAGGCCCATTTCCAGACGTTCGAAGAACCCGAAGGCGGCGTGGCGCTGACGGCGCGGCTGGCCGCGTTCCGCGAGGAATTGGCGCGGCGGAAGCTGACCGGCTTCGTCATTCCCCGCGCCGACCAGCAGCAGAATGAATATGTTGCGCCATCCGAGGAGCGGCTGGCGTGGCTGACCGGTTTTACCGGATCGGCGGGACTTGCGATCGTGCTGATGCAGGAAGCCGCCCTCTTCGTGGATGGACGCTACACGCTGCAGGCGGGCAAGCAGGTCGACCAGAAGGCCTGGCAAATCCAGCCGCTGGTCGATCCGCCGCCGGAACACTGGCTGACAAAACATCTTTCCGCCGGCGACCGCCTAGGATTTGACCCGTGGCTGCACACTTCTGCGGCAGCCGAGCGTCTCGCGGCGGCGTGCGCCAAGGCCGGCGCCGATCTGGTTGCGGTCGACAGCAACCCCGTCGATGCGATCTGGACCGAGCGCCCGCGCCCGCCACTCGGGCCGGTCACCATCCACGGCCTGCGATTCGCCGGCGAGGCCGAGGCCATAAAGCTGGAGCGGATCAGGGACGAGATCAACAAGCTCGGCGTCGACGCGCTGGTGCTGTCGGACAGCCACGCAGTGGCCTGGACGTTCAATATCCGCGGCGCCGACGTCTCGCATACGCCGCTGCCGCTCTCCTACGCGCTGGTGCCGAGAGAGGGCCGGCCGACGGTGTTCATCGATCACCGCAAGCTTTCGAACCTCACGCGCGACCATCTCGAGCAATCCGCCGATGTCGACGAGCCGGACCGGCTCACCATGAAGCTGACCGAGCTCGCGCAGCGCGGCGCCGCGATCGCGCTCGACAATGCTACCGCGGCCGAGGCGCTGAACCGCCTGATCACCACCGCGGGCGGCAAGCCGGTGCGCGGCAGCGATCCGGTGAGCCTGTTGAAGGCCGTGAAGAACGCCGCGGAGATCCAGGGCACGCGAACTGCGCATCAGCGCGACGCGGTGGCGCTGGCGCGCTTCCTGGCCTGGATCGACCGCGAGGCGCCCTCGGGCGGGCTCACCGAGATCGACACCGTCGAGGCGCTGGAGACCTTCCGCCGCGAGACCGGCGCGCTGAAGGATGTTTCATTCCCGACCATCGCCGGCACCGGGCCGAACGGCGCCATCGTGCACTACCGCGTCACCCGCAAGAGCAACCGCCGGATCGCATCCGGCGATCTGCTCTTGATCGATTCCGGCGCGCAATACGAGGACGGCACCACTGACGTCACCCGCACCATCGCGATTGGTAAGCCGACAGCGGAGATGCGCGACCGCTTCACCCGGGTGCTGCGCGGCCATATCGCGATTGCGCGCGCGGTGTTCCCCGACGGCACCACCGGCGCGCAGCTCGACACGCTGGCGCGGCAATATCTCTGGCAGGCCGGCATCGATTTCGAGCACGGCACCGGCCATGGCGTCGGCAGCTATCTTTCCGTGCATGAGGGGCCGGCGAGAATCTCAAAGCTCGGCACCACGCCGCTGAAGCGCGGCATGATCCTCTCCAACGAGCCCGGCTACTACAAGACCGATGCCTACGGCATCCGGATCGAGAACCTCGAGCTCGTGATCGGCATCGACATATCAGGCGCCGAAAAGCCGATGAACGCATTCGAAACGCTGACGCTGGCGCCGATCGACCGCCGGCTGATCGACGTGACGTTGCTGGGCGAGGCCGAGCTGAAATGGCTCAACGACTACCATGCCCGCGTCAAGGCCGAGGTACGCCCGCAGCTCGGCGATGACGCCACGCAACAGTGGCTCGACCGGGCAACAGCGCCGCTGACGTAAGCGCCCGCTATCTTCCCCGTCATTCCCCGCCTTCGGCGAGCCCGATGACAGGCTCCGGCAGGGAATCCAGTACGCCGCGGCGTCGCGGGTATAATTTCAATCTCCGAAATACTACATCATTCGCCTTCACGGATGATGACAGTGGAGGCAGGTGCTTGCAGCAAAGGCACCGCTTCATCACCGCCTCCCGGAATCGGCATAGCCGCATGCCGAAACATCCGTATTCGCATCTGCGCATCTCGTTACATTCGCCCCACGAAAGGATGCGTAGCTGAATGCATGGCGTGATGGGCAAGCCGCCCGACGCGGCAACGAAGGACATCGCGACATCGAAGCTCATGCTGCTGTTGCTCGTCGCGATGACGGGCGTGGCGCCGATCTCGCTCTATATGCTGGTGCCGGCGCTGCCGGTACTGGCGACGACGTTCGGCCGCGACATCTCGATCGCGCAGATGACGGTGTCGCTGTTCATGGTCGGCATCGCCTGCTCGCAGCTCATCATGGGCCCGCTGTCGGACAAGTTCGGGCGGCGGCCGGTGCTGCTGGCCGGCCTCGGCCTGATGGTGGTGGCTGGTATCGGAAGCATTTTCGCGGAAACCCTCCCGCAACTGATCGCGGCACGCTTCTTCCAGGCGCTCGGCGGCGCCAGCGGCATGGTGGTGAGCCGCGCCATCATCCGCGATCTCTATAGCCGCGACCGCGTCGGCGCCATGATCAGCCTGGTGATCGCGGTGATGATGATCGCGCAGATGCTGAGCCCCTTGACCGGCGGCCTCTTGGAGACCGCGTTCGGCTGGCGTGCGATCTTCTATGCCATCACCGCGGGCGCGCTGAGCGTTGCCGTCGGCATCGCACTGGCATTGCCGGAGACGCGCCGCGTCCGCAGCGACGACAGCAACTTCCGCCGCGATGTCGGCAGCCTGATCAAGACCCGCGCCTTCATCGGCTATGTGCTGTGCCAGGTGCTGGCCTCGCAGATCATCTTTACCTTCGCCGGCGGCGGCCCCTACATCGTGGTGACCCAGATGGGACGCACCAGCGCCGAATATGGCGCGTGGTTCGCGACCACGGGCTTTGCTTATCTCGTCGGCAATTTGCTCTGCGTGCGCTTCGCGCCGCGTCACTCGCTGGAACAACTGATCTGGTTCGGGCTTGCGCTGCAACTCGGCGGCAGCCTCCTGAACCTCATCTTTAGCTTCACCGGGGTCAACCAGGCCCCGCTCTGGCTGTTCGGCACCCAGATGATCGTGATGGCCGGCAACGCCTTCGTGATGGCGAACTCGGCGGCCGGCGCGATCAGCGTCCGGCCCGAAGCCGCCGGCACCGCCTCCGGCGCGATGGGATTTCTGCAGCAGGGCGTCGGCTCGCTGGTATCGCAGTTCGGCGCCTATCTCGGCGGCCATTCCACCACCACGCTGCCGCTGACGAGCGCGATCCTCATCATCTCGATAGCATGTGCATCGAGCATGATTTTTCTCGTGCCACGGCGGAACGTGGTGGTGAGCGAGGAGCTGATCGAGCGGGCGGAGGAGGACGAAGTGGGGATGATGTAGCTGTTGACCTCCAGCGCGGCAACAAACTCGTCATGCCCGGGCTTGTCCCGGGCATCCACGCAATACAGGTGTAGAGAGAACGAAAGACGTGGATGACCGGGACAAGCCCGGCCATGACGGAGAATGGCCTACTCCCCGATCAGCTTCAGCCATTCGTCCTCGGTCAGCACGGCCACGCCGTGCTTCTTGGCTTCCGCGAGCTTCGATCCCGCGCCGGGACCTGCGACCACGTAGTCCGTCTTCTTCGACACTGAGCTTGCCGCCTTCGCGCCCAATCGCTCGGCGGTCGCCTTGGCCTCGTCGCGCGTCATCTTCTCCAGCGAGCCGGTGAACACGACAGTCTTGCCGGCGACTGCCGAATTGCTCTTCGGCTTTTCGGTATCGACGATCTCGCCGAGCTCCTTGACCAGGCGTTCGACGATGCCGCGGTTGTGGCTCTCGCCGAAATAGGCGGCGACGCTCTTGATCACGGTGTCGCCGATCTGGTCGAGCGCATCCATCTCCGCGATCGCTTCCTCGTCACCCTTCGCAACCCGCAGGCAGGCATCGTGGAACGCCTCCCATGAGCCGTAGCCGCGCGCCAGCGCCAGCGCCGTGGTCTCGCCGACATGGCGCATGCCGAGCGCGTAGATGAAGCGCTCCAGCGCGATCCGGCGCCGGCTCTCGATCGCTGCGAACAGGTTGCGCACCGAGGTTTCGCCGTAACCCTCGATCTCTTCGAGCTTGAGCTTCTGGTTGCGCTTGGGCAGCGTGAAGATATCGGCGGGCTCCCGCACCCATTCCTTATCGAAGAAGAATTCGAGCTGCTTCTCGCCGAGCCCATCGATGTCGAAGGCACGGCGCGACACGAACAGCTTCAGGTGCTCGATCTTCTGGAACGGACAGGCGAACTCGCCGGTGCAGCGGGCGCGCGCCCCCTCCTCGCCGGTCGCGGTCTCCTCGCGCACGACATCGGTGTGCAGCGGACACGGGCACTTCTTCGGGAAGTGAAACTCTTTGGCGTTCTTCGGCCGCTTGTCGATGACGACGTCGACCACTTGCGGAATCACGTCGCCGGCGCGCTGCACCACGACGGTATCGCCGATCCGGATGTCGCGCCCTTCGCGGAGTTGCTCGCCGTCACCGCCGATGCCCTTGATGTAGTCCTCGTTGTGCAGCGTGACGTTCTGCACGATGACGCCGCCGACGCCGACCGGCTCGAGCTTGCCGACCGGCGTGAACGAGCCGGTGCGCCCGACCTGGATCTCGATATCGCGCAGCACGGTCATCGCCCGTTCGGCCGGGAATTTATGCGCGATCGCCCAGCGCGGCGTGCGCGAGATAAAACCGAGCCGCTCCTCCCAGTCGATGCGGTCGACCTTATAGACGACGCCATCGATGTCGTAGTCGAGCTGGGCGCGCTGCTCCTCGATCTTGCGATGGAACGTGAGCAGCTCGTCGACCGAGTGGCAGAGCTTGGTCAGCGGATTGGTCTTGAAGCCGCAGCGCTCGAACCAGTGGATCATGCCGCTCTGCGTGCCCTCGGGCATCGCGCTCATCTGGCCCCAGGCATAGGCGAAGAAGCCAAGCGGCCGCGAAGCGGTGATGCCAGGGTCCTTCTGACGCAACGAGCCCGCGGCCGAATTACGCGGATTGGCGAAGACGGTATCGCCGGCGGCCTTCTGGCGTTCGTTGAGCGCAAGGAAGGCCTTCTTGGTCATGTAGACTTCGCCGCGCACCTCGCAGATCTCGGGCACGTTGCGGCCCTTCAGCCTCTCGGGGACATCCTCGAGCGTCCGGATGTTGGCGGTGACGTCTTCGCCCTCGGCGCCATCGCCGCGGGTCGCGGCTGTGACGAGCTCGCCGCCCTCATAGCGCAGCGACATCGACAATCCGTCGATCTTCGGTTCGGCGGAGAAATCGATCTTGTCGTCACCGAGCCGCAGGAAGCGCACGATACGATCGACGAAGTCGCGCACGTCGCTCTCGGCAAAGGCGTTGTCGAGCGACAGCATCGGCAGCGAATGCCGCACTTTCTTGAAGCGTCCCGACGGTGCGGCGCCGACCTTCTGCGATGGCGAATCAGGGGTGACGAAGTCGGGAAAGCGTTTCTCGATCGCGTTGTAGCGCTGGCGCAGCGCGTCATACTCGGCGTCGGTGACGGTGGGCGCGTCTTCCTGGTAATAGCGCCGGTCGTGCGCCTCCAGTTCGAGCGCGAGCCGCGTATGCTCGACCTTGGCCTGCGCCTTGGTGAGCTTGTCGACGTCGGGAAGTGCGCGCGCTTTTGCTGCCTTGGCCATGGCGCGAGATCAGGCGGTGGCCGCGCGCAACAGGCGCTCCGCGGCCGCGCGCGCTTCGGCGGTGATCTCGGCGCCGGCGAGCATGCGGGCGATTTCCTCGCGGCGGTGGTCGGCGGCGAGCGCGTTGACGCGGGTGGCGACGCGCTTGCCCTTGTCGAGCGCGTCCTTGGAAATGAGCAAATGCTGGCTGGCGCGGGCTGCGACCTGCGGCGCGTGCGTCACCGCCATCACCTGCACCTTGTCGGCCAGCCGCGACAGCCGCGCGCCGATCGCGTCCGCCACCGCACCACCAACGCCGGTATCGATCTCGTCGAACACCAGCGTCGGCGCCGAGCCACGGTCGGACAGCACGACCTTCAGCGCCAACAGGAAACGCGACAGCTCGCCGCCGGAAGCGACCTTCATCAGCGGCCCCGGCTTTGTCCCCGGATTGGTCTGGACCCAGAACTCGACGCGGTCGATGCCTTCCGGCCCGGGCGAGGCCGCATCGGTCTCGACCTGCGTCATGAACTTCGCGCGCTCGAGCTTCAGCGGCGCCAGTTCGGCGTTAACGGCCTTGTTGAGCTTTTCGGCGGATTTGGTCCGCGCCATCGACAGTTTGGCTGCCGCGGCAGCATAGCGCTTGTCGGTCTCTTCAGCCGCGGCCTCAAGCTTCTTCAACCGGTCGGCGCCGGCATCGATCAGCGCGACGTCGGCGGCATATTTGCTGGCGAGTGCGGCCAATCCATCGACCGGCGTCGCATATTTGCGCGAGGCGGCGCGCAGCGCGAACAGGCGCTCCTCGATGCGCTCGAGCTCGGCCGGATCGAAGTCGGCCGCCGCAAGCGCAGCGTTGAGGTGCTGATCGGCCTCTTCGAGCGCGTTGATGGCGGCATCGATCGCCTTCACCGCGGGCTCGACCAGTGACGGCGAGCTGCCAGCGCGGCGCTCAAGGCGGCGCACAGCGGCCGACAGCGCGGCCACCGGCGAATGAGGGCCCGAGATCGCCTCCTGCGCCTCGCGCAGGTCAGTGGCGATCTTCTCGCCCTGCATCATGGTGGTGCGGCGGCCCGCGAGCTCGGTCTCCTCGCCGTCCTTTGGCGCCAGCGTCTTCAGTTCCTGCGAGGCGTGGCGCAGATAGTCGGCCTCGCGCGCGGCGCGCTGCATGCCGGCGCGATGCTCCTCCAGCGCGGCGTTGGCGCTGCGCCGTGCCTCCCACAGCGATTCCAGTGCCGCCACGTCCTTCTCGAGCCCCGCAAAGGCGTCAAGCAGCCGCCGGTGGGTCGAGGCATCGACCAGGGCGCGCTCGTCATGCTGGCCGTGGATCTCGACCAGCGCGGCGCCCACCGCCTTCAGGGTCTGCACAGAGATCGCCTGGTCGTTGATGAAGGCGCGGGTGCGGCCATCGGCGAGCTGCACGCGGCGCAGGATCATCTCGCCGTTGTCGTCGAGCCCGTTATCGGCCAGCAGCTTTGCCGCCGGGTGATTCTTCGGCACGTCGAAGGTCGCCGTCACCTGCCCCTGCTCGGCGCCGTGCCGCACCAGCCCGGCATCGCCGCGGCCGCCAAGGGCCAGCGCAAATGCATCGAGCAGGATCGATTTGCCCGCGCCGGTTTCGCCGGTCAGCACCGCCAAACCACGGGAGAATTCGATATCGAGCCGTTCGATCAGGACGATGTCACGGATCGACAGACGCGCCAGCATGTGAGGACTATTCCAGGCCTATAATATCTTCTTGAAGGTCCTGCTGATCCAGGAACCCTGATTCTCGCTCGGCTCGAGACCGCCGGACTTTACTAGATTATAGGCGTCCTTGTACCAGCGGCTGTCAGGAAAATTGTGCCCGAGCACGGCGGCGGCGGTCTGCGCCTCGCTCGGGATGCCGATCGCCATATAGGCCTCGGTGAGCCGCGCCAAGGCCTCCTCGACATGCCGCGTGGTCTGATACTGCGTGACCACGGTCTTGAAGCGATTGATCGCGGCGGTGAAGTCCCGCCGCTCCATGTAATAGCGACCGACATTCATCTCGCGGCCAGCGAGCTGGTCGCGCGCGCCCTCGAGCTTGGCCTTGGCGGAGGTCGCATATTCCGAGGTCGGATATTTGCGAATCACCTCTTCCAGCGCCGCGATCGCCTTCTCGGTGCGGGTCTGGTCGCGGGTGATGTCCGGGATCTGGTCGTAATGCGAGGCCGCGATCAGGTATTGCGCGTAGGCCGCGTCCGGACTGCCGGGATGCAGGGTGACGTAACGTGTCGCCGACCCGATGCAGGTATCGTAGTCGCCCTGCTGGTAGGAGGAATAGGCCGACATCAGGAGCGATTTGCGCGCCCAATCGGAATAGGGATGCTGACGGTCCACCTCCTCGAACTTCTTCGAGGCCGCACGAGGATCCTTGCGCTGGTTCATCAGGTACAAGCCCTCATTGTAGAGCTTGTCCGCGGGCTCCTCGTTGAAGGTGTCGTCCTTGGCCAGGAACTTGTCCCACAGCGGACCGGTGCCGCAACCACCCAACGGCAGCGCCAGCACGATCAGGCCCGCGGCCAGCCGCAACAATGATGCCCATCCGGCGCGGCCGGCTGATGAGGTGCATGATTCGTGCGTGCTACGCGATAACGGCATGAATGTGAGAACCCGGCGCCTTGGAAGCGATTGATGGCGATCTGTCCACGAACGAGGCCATGGACGGAAATTTTCCCCGCGCCTGTGCTGCCCCGTGCAACCGCAGGCCTGTCTAGCCGAAAAACGACCCTCGACCAACCGAATACGGAGCCATTTCGCCCGGATTAAGGCGGCCCCAAGACGGTCACTATCGGCTGTGGTTACTACGGAAATTGCTAGAGCATTTTCGGTTCTGATGGAATCAGAACCGAAGCTCTAGATTCTTGTTTTGACCCGTTTTCTTCACGCGAACCGGTGCCCACTTCGCTCGAAAACGCTCTAGAAAACGCTAACGGAAAGCGGTGTTTAGGACACGTCCGGGCCATAGGCCGGGGCGATCAGGCCGCCGACAGTGGCACTCCCGGCCTCGGCAACGGTGCGGGAACGGCGCGCGGTTTCCGATTCGACCACCCGCCACGCGCTGCGATCGGAAAGCAGCGCGGTCAGCGCGGCATGGTTCAGCTTGTGGCCGCCGCGAACCGAGCGATAGGCGCCCAGGATCGGCAGGCCGGCCAGCGCGAGATCGCCGACCACGTCCAGCACCTTGTGGCGGACGCATTCGTCGCGGAAGCGCAGGCCTTCGGCGTTGAGCAGGCGGGTCTCGTCGAACACCACCGAGTTCTCGAAGGAGGCGCCGAGCGCGAAACCTGCGCTCCACAGCCGCGCCACGTCATTCATGCAGCCGAAGGTGCGGGCACGCGAAATCTCGCGGCGGAAGCTCTCAGCGGAAAGATCGAAACAGTAGCTCTGGCGGCCGATCAAGGGATTGGCAAAGTCGATCTCGACTTCGGCACGGAAGCCGCCGGCAAAGGGACGGAACTCACCGAAGCAGTCGCCGATCGCGACCTGCACCGGCTTCAGCACCTGGAGAACGCGGCGGGCGGCGGATTGGGTGACAATACCGGCCTGATCGACCGCGGCGACGAAGGCCGAAGCACTGCCGTCCATGATCGGCACTTCCGGACCGTCGATTTCGATGGTGGCATTGTCGACGCCCATGCCGCGCAGCGCAGCCAGCACGTGTTCGGCGGTCGATACCAGCGGCCCCTCGCGGTCGCCCAGGACGGTCGCGAACTCGGTCGCGATCACGGCATCAGCGGCGGCGTGAACTTCGCGGTCGGCCCCGTCGAGACCCGTCCGGATAAAAGTATAGCCCGCGTCAACGGGAGCAGGTCCAATGGTAAGGCTGACCGGTAAACCGGAGTGAACGCCGACGCCCGTCACGGTGGCCTGCGACCGAAGCGTTGTTTGACGGCTTAATTTCATCCGATATGCGCCCACACTACCCGACGTAACCTAAGACGAGGCGGCCTTACTTCCCCAACCGACTCGCTTAGGCATCCCCAAAGTTGGACAGACCATAGTCACCGCCCGAGAGCGTACAACTCACGCTTCTTTACCGATTGTTACCCCATCTCCGCCGCAATCGCGCCAAGGCTTAACCAAATTACGGAGCGGCCGGCTACCCTTTCGGCACCATGACCGAGCCATGGAATACCTGATTAATCATTTAATTTCAGTTACTTATTTGCCGGGCTATGACCACGGAGACGGTTAAAGAAAAGAGCCCCGGCGGGTTCCGCCGGGGCTCTTTGGATGATCAGGATTGTAACAAAGCTCAGTTTGCCTGCCGGCGCAGGAAGGCCGGGATATCAAGATGGTCATCTCCCTGTGGCGTCGGCGCAACAGGTGCCGGCCGGCCGTGGGGATCCAAACCTTGCGGCGCGGGACGCTTCGCATACTCAGATACCGGGTCGTGCGCCGCGATCTGCTGCGCCACGTTACGCTGCGGCTTGCGCTCAGGTAGCGGCGGCATGGCCGGACCGGAGGCGCGGGCCGCGACCGGGGGCTCGCTCTCCTCCTCGCGGCGGCCGAGGCCGACATTGGCGAGCCGCTGCAAGAGCGACAGGCGGGTCTTCTGCGGATGCTCCTCCTCGGCCTCGCCACGGGCTTGGCGAATCTCGGCCTGGGCCGGCATCGGCAGGTCCTCGAACTTCGGCATCCGCGGCGTGCGCACCGGCGGCCGCTCGGCGGTCGGCGGAATGAAGTTTTCCGGCGTCGCCGGCTCGTGGGCTTCGACCCTGGTCGCTTCCGGATCGGGGAACAGGGTCGGCTTCTGCGCGATCGGGCGGACGGTGACGTCGCCATAGGACGCCGGTTGCATCGGCGCGGCCTGCTGTTCCGGCGACACGGCGGCGGCGATGGCGGCGAGCGCGGCACGCTCGACGCTGCCCTGCTGGCGCAGCGGCGGCGGCGCGGCAGGCGCCGGCGCGGCCATCGGGGCGCCGCCGGCTTCCAGCTTATGGGCACGTTCGGCCAGGCGCTGGTTGTCGGCGCGCAGCCGGGCGGTCAGGTCGGCGAGCCGGCTCTCGGGCGAACCGTTGCCGGCCGGCGCAGGCGCAGCGGGAGCCGCGGCGGCGGCGTTGCGCGCGATCGCGGCCTGCTCGATGCCGGTCGCAACCACGGATACGCGGATGATGCCGTCGAGCGTCTCGTCGAAGGTGGCGCCGACGATGATGTTGGCGTCGGGGTCGACCTCCTCACGGATGCGGGTGGCGGCCTCGTCGACTTCGAACAGGGTGAGATCCTTGCCGCCGGTGATCGAGATCAGGAGGCCCCTGGCACCCTTCATCGAGGAGTCGTCGATCAGCGGATTGGCAATCGCGGCCTCGGCGGCGGTGAGCGCGCGCTTCTCACCGGTCGCCTCGCCCGTGCCCATCATCGCCTTACCCATCTCGCGCATCACGGCGCGGACGTCGGCGAAGTCGAGGTTGATCAGGCCTTCCTTGACCATCAGGTCGGTGATGCAGGCAACGCCCGAGTAGAGCACCTGGTCGGCCATCGCAAAAGCGTCGGCGAAGGTGGTCTTCTCGTTGGCGACCCGGAACAGGTTCTGGTTCGGGATGATCAGCAGGGTGTCGACCACCTTGTGCAGCTCGGAGATGCCGTTCTCGGCGGTGCGCATGCGGCGCTGGCCTTCAAAGTGGAACGGCTTGGTCACCACACCGACGGTGAGGATGCCCATCTCGCGAGCGGTCTTGGCGATCACGGGAGCGGCGCCGGTGCCGGTGCCGCCGCCCATGCCGGCGGTGACGAACACCATGTTGGCGCCGGTGAGGTGATCACGGAGTTCGTCGATGACCTCCTGCGCGGCGGCTGCGCCGACATCCGGCTGCGAGCCGGCGCCGAGGCCCTGGGTCACCTGCGTGCCCATCTGGATGATGCGTTGCGCCTTCGACATGGTCAGCGCCTGCGCGTCCGTATTGGCGACGACGAAATCGACGCCCTGCAGCCCGGCGGTGATCATGTTGTTGACGGCATTGCCGCCCGCGCCACCGACGCCGAAGACGGTGATCCGCGGTTTCAGCTCGCTGATGTCAGGAGGGGTCAGATTGAGTGCCATGGTTGCCTCTCGATTACGCGCGCGCGTAGGTTCGCCCCGGCCTGCGGCCGCGGGAGCTGGTGAAAATCCTGTGGGCCTTATGAGTGGTCATCAGAAGCCCTCGCGAAGCCATCGTCCGACCTTTCCGAAATAACCGTCAGTCCCTGTCTTGAGCTGCCGCGTGTGCCGCGGTTCGACATGTTCAAGGTGAGCGTATTGCGGATAGACCAGAAGCCCGGTGGGCACCGCGAACGACGGACCCTTGGCCTCGTTGGGCAGACGGCCGAAGCCGAGCGGACGGCCGATCCGCACCGGCCGATTGAGAATGCGGGTGGCGAGTTCGATCATGCCGGTGAGCTGCGAGGCGCCGCCGCTCAGCACGACCCGCGCCCTCGGCTCTGCCGCAAACGGGGAAGCCTTGAGCCGGTCCCGGACCATCTCAAAAATCTCCTCGGCGCGATGCCGGACGATGTTCGCAATCGTGGCGCGGGAGACGATCTGCGGCGTGTCGCGTTCGTCGCCGGCGGTCGGGACCGACATCAGCTCGCGCGCATCCGAGCCGCCGGTCAGCACGGTGCCGTATAAAGTCTTGATTCGCTCGGCATCCGCAATGCATGCGCCGATGCCGCGCGCAAGATCCATCGTGATGTGTTGCCCGCCGAGCGCAAATCCCGACGCGTGCACGAAGCGTCCCCCCGAATAGGTCGCGATCGTGGTCGAGCCGGCGCCCATCTCGACCACGGCGGCGCCGAGATCGGCTTCATCATCGGTGAGCACCGAGAGGCCGGCGACATAGGAGCTCGCCGCCATCGCCTCGACGTTGAGGTGGCAACGCTCGACCACGAGCATCAGGTTCTTGGCGACGGTGGCGTCGGCCGTGACGACGTTCATGTCGACGCCGAACTGACTCGCCACCATGCCGCGCGGGTCGCGGATGCCCTTGACGCCGTCGAGTGCGTAGCCGACTGGCAGCGCGTGCAGCACGGTCCGTCCGTGGGCGGTCGCGTGGATCATGCCGGCCGTGGTGACGCGGCTGATATCGGCTTCCGTCACCGAGCCGCCGCGAATGTCGGCGGCAGCCTCGACGAGCTGGCCCGCGGGCCGCCCGCCGGCCACCGGCAGCAGCACGGATTCGACTCGGACCTTGGCCATGCGCTCGGCAAGCGCCACCGCGTGACGCACCGCCTTTTCGCATTCGGCGAGATCGACCACCGCGCCGGCCTTGACGCCGCGCGACTGGATCTGGCTGTAGCCGATCAATTCCACCGCATGGGTACGGCCGCGCAGAGCCTCGCTCGGCGGCGACGGCTTCAGCCGCGCGATCATGCAGGCGATCTTGCTGGTGCCGATATCGAGCGAAGCCACCAGCGCAGTGCGCTTGTGGGCCATCGGGCGTGTCTTCGGCGTCAGATTGCGATCGAGGACGGTCATGCGTCACCGCCCTTCTTCTTCGACTTCTTGTCCTTGAACAGCTCTTCGCGCGCCTTTGCCGCTTCCTCGGACAGTTGCACCGTCAGCCGGTCAGGCAGGCGCATGTCGACGGCGACGATGTCGCGCGAGAACAGCCGGTCGTCCTTGTCGAGCCTAGAGAGCGCGGCGAGCGCATTGCCGACGTCGTTCTCGGGCAGGCGGATGTCGAGCCCATCCTTGAGCCGCAGATTCCAGCGCCGTTCGCCGACGAAGATCGCCGCCTTGGTCACCGAGCGCACCTGCGGATAGCGGTCGAGCAGCGCCAAAAAGTCCTTGGCCCTGGTCTCGGCACCCTTGCCGACCACGAGCGGCAACGTGAGGAAGCGGCGCGACACGTAGGGCTCGAGGACCGCGCCATCATCCGCGACCACGGACAGGCGCCCATCCTGCTGCCACAGCGCGAAAGCCTTGCGCTCGACGATGTCGATCTGGAGCTGGCCCGGATACAGCTTCAGGATCGTCGCGTCGGCGATCCAGGGATTGGCCTTCAGCCGATCGCGCACGGTCGCGGCATCCAGGAACAGCAGCGAGGAGCGACCGTTGACGCCGCCGATCGCCAGCACCTCGTCCTGGCTCAACTGCTTGCGGCCGTTGATGGCCACCGTGGTGATTCGGAAGCCCGCCGAGTTGGCGAGCGCATTGCGCGCATCCGAAAGCCCCGTGACGAATTCGTCGACATGGCCGCCCTTGACGATGCCGAGGCCGGCGCTGCCGAGCAGGATGAAGACGGTGGCGGCAAGACCAACGCGGCGCGGCAGATAGCGCTCGACCAGAAGGATGAAGCGGCTCGGCGGATCGCGATCGATCACCGGCGGGGCGCGGCGGGTACGACGACGGGCACGACGGTGGGCAAAATACTCGCGCAGCAGCACCGCCGCTCCAATAGCGGCTGCTTTCAGGTCAGCTTCGGGCCTCAGCGATCGCAGTGATCGAGTGAGGCGGCCTGCACCATCCATTGCACGAGCTCGTCAAACCTTGTGCCCGCAACACGTTTGCGGGTCCTGGCGCACACAACGTCTCGGTGATGCCGGCCTGGGTGTCGAAGCCAGTAAGAAAGGCCCCCTGTCCCTCGTTACGCGTGTCGAAGTGAAAGTTCCCGCGACAGCTCACGCCCGGCAGCCAAGCGCTACATGCGCCGCCGGCGTTAACCTTCGGACTTCCTGGTAAACAAAAGGTAAAAGCGGTTAACGCGGAACGCGTTTTGATGAGCAATGTGCGTAGTTTGCCACGCAATCCTTAGGATTTTAGCAATCGGGCGGGGTTCCCGATTCGGGATGGAACCCGGTTCCGGATGCTTTTAGACGCGCGGGATACTCCCCCCGTCATTCCGGCTGTCCGATTCACACATCGCGGAGCGCCAGACTGGTACCAAATTTGATGCGCTGGAAGGCTTCGAGCC